>JAGLWX010000273.1 GCA_023133185.1 Fidelibacterota bacterium | reverse complement strand
GTTGGGTTTACCCAATATCTTCCTATTTCTCCACTTCTCACAACTGTCTTTAATAATTCCGATTCTATCTCAATTGACTTTCCTAGCTCTTTAGAAGGTACTATAATCGTTGGCAATTTTTCTTTTTGAGAATCTTTAAAAAGAAAAACTGTATCAGCACTTGTTTGTAATCCTACAAAAATATCTGCTACATCGCCCAATTTCTTAGGCATCAGTCTTAAGCGTTCAAACAGCGATGCGCCTTTACCAACTACAAAATTCCATTCCTTGTTCGTTATTTTTTCATTTGGAATTTCACCTTCGATAGACTTTTCACCTATACGCCAAGCATTCAAATCTTCTACTTTCATGAATTCACATGATTCCGCGCCGGATTTATCTAAAAACATCAAACAGGTGTATGTCGTCGCGCCCTTAAATATTTGTTGGTCGCCAAAATGAACAACCTTTGCTAAATGTTTTCCGCTCGCAATCAGATCGCGTAATGATTCACCGTATTGGGAATTAAAAAATTTGTGAGGCAGAATGAATCCCACACATCTATCTGCATTCAGTAGGTTTAAGGCTTTTTCAACAAAAACAACATAGATGTCGTAATTGCCTGATTTCGCCGCCTTATATTTTTCCTTATAGAATTCAACTTCCTTTGGAGCCCATTCTTTCATTGTCTGAATTCGAATATACGGCGGATTACCGATCACCGCATCAAAACCACGAAATCCATCATCAATAATTTCTTTCGTGTCCTTTCGTGTAATTAGTGGACAAAAGATTTCCGGAAATTCCGTCTGCCAGTCGAAGACATTGATCCGCAGGGCTTCTTCCTCGTCAAAGAGAGCGACTTGCTGATTGTCGTAGAAGTCCGGACCGATAAGGGAGTTGCCGCACTTGATATTGTCCGAGAGATTGGGCAGGGCACGTTCATGCCAAAGTCCGATCTGGCGGTTGAGGGTTTCGCTGTTTTCGTTCTCCAGCACTTTCAGCAGCAGGCTAAGCTTAGTGACTTCCACAGCATTGGCGTCGATATCGACACCGTAGAGATTGTTCAGCAGGATGCGCTTCTTCTCCGTTGTGGTGAGGTGCCATTCGCTGCCTTTGCCCTCGAAGATTGCCTGGGGATCGGATTTGCG
The DNA here is from genome assembly GCA_023133185.1 of Fidelibacterota bacterium. Lineage (GTDB taxonomy): Bacteria > Fidelibacterota > UBA2242 > UBA2242 > UBA2242 > UBA9312. The sequence goes on along the minus strand of JAGLWX010000273.1, from coordinate 6,885 downwards.
GGCGCGTTTGCCTGTGGTTTGCGGACTGACAGGAATTTTGCCGGTTTTTTCATAATCCTTTTGGTAGTAGTCAAGATGCCAGTCCATCAGGTAGCGGTAAGCGCCTAAGAGGAATGAGCCGGAACCGCAGGCGGGATCGAGAAAGCGCAGGCTGCTCACATTTTGCGGTGTGTTATTTTCCAATAGTTTCCCAACAGTGTTTTTGACAATATAATCGACGATGTATTGCGGGGTGTAATAGACGCCGCCAGCTTTGCGCACTTCGGGCTTTTCTTCGATTCGAGCATGATGACCGGCTGTAAGAGAGATGCGCTTGCCGAGAAATTGCTCATAAGCATTGCCTAACACTTCTACGGGTAGCACGCTGAATTCATAAGGACAGTCCGGATAATAGAGTTTTTTGATAATGTCTTTCAGCAGTTTGTCATCGATCGAAAGGGTGGGAGTAATAATATCGGGGTTGTCGCCGTCTTTGGCGCTGAAGTGAAATAAGCCCGAATTATAGCGTTCATCAGCGCGGTAATAAATTCCGACCAGCCGGGAATAGACCCGTTCGCCGTTGAGCAGGGATTGCAGAGTATGTTGAATTTCAATGCCGCGATCCTCGCACATGCGCAGAAAAATGAGGCGGTCGATAGTGAGCTGTACAGCATAGTTGAGTTCGCGTCCGGAAAGACCGTGATTTCGCAAAGCCATATTGCGCGCCAGCAGAATCCGCAGACTGTCGAGGTCGTTCAGGAAGTCACGGTCAATTTCCGCCCGTGGTTTCTTGCCCCGTTTATCCTGGATATAGCGGTCGAAATCCCCGCGCATAACGGCTTCTTTCGAAAAAATTGATTGGATGAATTCCCATTGCCCGATGTAGTCCTCAAATGTAAAGTAAAGCATCCGTCCCACGTGCGGCTTATCGGAAATAGACGGTTTGAGGCGTGTGTCATAGATGATGAACTCTTCAAAGTCGGTCAATAGTGATACCGGCAGTTTGGCGCTGTAGGCATAGCGGCGCAGCTGGAAAGCCGGGGCGGGATCGTGCTTGAGATCGACGGACGGTTTCTTGGTCTCCAGGAAAAAGATACGTTTGCCGCCGATGCGAAAGGAATAATCGGGCGCTTTGGTCGTATGTCCGACACGGACTTCATCTTCGTGAATGACGTCCCGAAAAGCCATGGCATAACCGGATTTGTTATGCACATCCCAGCCGAGCGCTTCCCAGAACGGATTGACGAATTCTATCCGAACAGAAGTTTCGTTGTATTTCGGGTTTTTATATTCATCCAGATTGTGGGAGAATTTTTCGACAAGTTCAGTGATAGATTTCGTCATGATTATATCCGTTTTTATACCGGTTTGATATTATGATATTTAAGGAAATGATGCAACAGGAAAAAACCTTATTGTAATCCGGTTCTGACTTTACGTAAAATCGATTGTCTCCAGGATGATTTCAGGAATATTTTTCAAATTGAGAATTAGTTATCAATAAATATTTGTCTCAAAGCGGGAGTGTAGAGACAAGGGAAAAAATTTTATGTTTGAAATCTGCAATCTGAAATCTCCAATCTACTCGTTCTCTTCCACAATCCAGAGCCAAAGGATTGGAGTAATGGAGTGATGTAATTTGAAGTTTGATATTTGATATTTGAAATATACAATCATAAATCTCCGATCTGCAATCTGAAATCTCCAATCAGAAACTTATGCCAGTTCCGCCGCCAGTTTGCTGTAAACCTGATCCAGAAGCGACTCGTAATTATGCCCTTCCGGATAAACCGGTTTATGGAATTTTACACTGATCTTTTTCCATGGTTTGGGGAAAATGCTGCCTCTCGGCAGCGCTTCGAAGGCGCCTTTGATGGAAACCGGTACGATTGGGACATTCAGTTCGCAGCTCAGGATGGCGAAAGATTTTTTAAAAGCGCTGATTTTTCCGGTGCGGGTTCGGGTGCCTTCCGGGAAGATGACGATATTTTTACCATTTTTCAGAACTTCAGCCAGTTTTTGCAGGGACAGTTTCAGGTTATGGTTTATGTCGGTAATTATGATATTGTGGCGGTTTGCCAGGGCTTTTACCCAGCGTTTACTGACATGTTTTTCCTTGGCATAAAAATAGGTTTTGCGATTGGTTTTGTTATCGAGAAAAACCGACACGAACAGACCGTCTAAAAAACTCTGGTGATTGGGAACGATAATGCAGGGACCTGCAGGTATATTTTCCATACCTTTACCTTTCAGGCGGAAGAAAAGTCGGAAAATACCTTTTGAAATATGTTTAAAGATATTCCATGTAAACCAGCTTTTCGGAAGCGTTAACTCCACTTTTTCCTTAAATATTTCGGCCCATTTGACCACTTCGATACTGATCTTATTTTTCTTTTTACGCATGAAAGCGGACAGTTTTTCCACGGTCGGGTGATGAATCAAAATGTCTTCCGGTATTTTTATTCCAAAGGTGGATTGGAGAAATGTCTGCAGGCTGACTTTGTCAAGCGAATCGAGTCCGAGGTCAATTTCGATGTGATCGTCCGGAAATATATCTGACTTTGTCTGCTTCATGAGAAAATCACGAATCACCCGGTACTCCTCATGATCCGGTTCTGTTGTCTGATGTTTTTTTAATCCAATAATATTAGCCAGATCCGCCAGTTTAAACCGCTGTAGTTTTCCCAGGCGGGTCTTGGGAAGTTCTTCTTTCAGAATAATAAACTTTGAGATTTTCTTATAATAGGAAACCATGTGATTGTATTTATCGACGATTTCCAGGCGAAACAGTTCGTCAATATTGAGAATTCCACGCTCCCTTAATAGTTCGAAGTCAGGATAAAACGCGGCCTGAACCTGATCATTGTTCATAAAGACACCGACGTCGGCAATACAGTCGGAGATTGATTTTAACTTTTTCTCAACTTCTTCAGGATTGATATTTTTACCACTTGACAGGACGATGATTTCCTTTTTGCGACCGGTAATGCGTAGATAACCGTTTTTATCGATTGTTCCCAAATCACCGGTATAAAGCCAGCCATCCTTCAAAACATCTGCAGTTTCTTCGGGTCGGTTATAATAACCCTGCATAATGTTTCTGCCACGGGCGACGATTTCCCCATCCCGGATCTCAACATCTAAGTTGGGCATTGCCTGTCCGGCGGAACCTATTTCCCATTTACCGGGACGGGTAAAGGTGATCATCGGCGCGGCTTCGGTCATGCCAAAGCCTTCTAACATCTCAAAGCCCAGTGTTTTGAAATCTTTGGCAGCGTCTTCATCTAATTTTGCGCCGCCGCTGACCATGTATTCAACGTGCCCGCCAAATTTCTGATGTACGGTTTTGAACAGCTTTCGGGAGAATGCCCTTGAATTGATAACTTTTGCTAAACCGAAAAGTGCCCGGGTCAGGAAATGCGCATTGATTTTATCCATGATCCCTTTACGGATGGCGGAGTATAGGCGCGGTACTCCGATGATGATATTGACAGCGTTTTTTTGAAGCGTTTCAATGATATCTTTCGAATCTATGGAAGGAGAAAAGGCAATCTTTCCGCCCACTTTTAGCGGTGCAATCATGGCACCCATCAATGGAAATATGTGATGATAGGGGAGCAGAGCTAAAACTGTCCGGAAATTCGTATAAATCGGGATTGTTTCGGATACTGCCTCAACATTCGCCAGAATATTGTCAAAGGATAACATCACGCCTTTGGGGCTGCCGGTTGTTCCGGATGTATAGATGATCGCGGCGGTTTTCATGACGTCATTTGTATCGATTTCATCGGGACTGAAATCACCGCTCTCGTATTGTTGATCTTCAAAGCAGTGAACTGCAGGTTTGTGTTTTACAGATTCAAGCGCTTTATTCAGAATCTCCTGTGATTCACGGGAGTAGAAAATCTGTTCGGGCTGGCAATCATTTAATATGAATGCCACTTCGTCGGGTTTTGCCATGAAATCTATGGGAACGGCGATTGAATTGTTTTTCCAGGCAGCATAGAAGGCAAAAACCCATTCCGGTCGGTTCTCGGCGAAAATCGCAACTTTTTTGGTTTTTTGATCAAAAAGCGTTGCATAGAAATGGACATGGCGAAGGATATCGGAATAGCTGTAGGTTTCATCCTTCCATATCAGGGCGGTTTTACTGTCAGATTTTAATAACAAATTGGTTCTCCTGTCTAATTTTAACGGCAGTTATTATACGGAAAATTGCCAATTATTGGAATAAAATAAGTTTGGAGAAATGAAAAAGTATTGTAAAACTATTATCTTGTCAATTTTGTAAAGTCGGATAAAGTCTCTTTAGTTTAATTTGAGCGTCATAGAAGTAATCAGATTAATTCCGGAATCCATGCTTTACAAGGCTCTCTAAAATTTCGACAATGTATCTCAGCTTCTGATTGCCGAGGGAATCAACCACAAGATTGTATTCCGAGACTTGACTTAAGCCTGCCATATCAAAGAACATAAACCAATCTCCAAACTTTGCCAGCAGACTTGAGTTAAGTCGAATCACTATCACCCTTAACTCAAGTCGTCTTAAACACTCACGCTTATTCAAAAAATCTATCTAATGCCGCCTTAAGTCAAGAGCTGGCAAATGAAGCGTCAGGTAAAATATTTTCCATTAATTATCCGATTTTTACTTATTATGGAGAATAATTTCTAATAATACAATGAAAATAGAGAAAATTTTCCAATAAGAGCAATACCAGGCGTTACCCTGAGTGGATTGGATTTATTGAAAAACCGTACTGCTTGGTATTCTTAGAATATCGTAGAAAACTAATAACCCTGTTTAGTTTTCACTGCTATTTCAAGAGAGCGCACTTCCGTTGTAAACTGCTTCGATTAGAAGTCAAATTTATCAAATAAATTCCCGACGGAATATCGTCGGCATTCCAGTTTACCCTGTAATTTCCCGCATAGTGATAGCCTTTGAAGAGCTCTGCAACTAAATTACCGGTCAATGAAAATACGGATAGAATGACAAAACCGTCTTCCGGAAGGGTGTAGTGGAAGTTTGTGGAACTGTTGAACGGATTCGGATAGGCGGGAGAAAGGTAATACCGGGAAGCGAGCTGGCGACTGGATATCTCAATACCCTGAACTTCTGGTATCATTATCAAAGTGATATTATAAATACTATCCGGTGCAACAAAAAATAATGTATCGGTGTTAATATATCCATCTTTTATAAATATGAAGTAATTATTTCTGGCATAGGCATTATAAACTAAAACACCGAGTGAATCAGTATAGATAAAAATAGAGTCGCCCCAGGTTGATCCGTCAAACCGAATTCCCCTGTACAGACCCACATCGGGTATCGGAATACCCGTGTTGTCGAGGATCTGAAAATTGATAACTCCCATAGCATTTTCTGTGTCGTTTTCAAATCCTAGGGTCGGGGAACTATCTATATACCAAAAATCCGTGCCCGGGATTCCATATTCAAGTTTCCTGGATAAAGATTGCGAAGAGTCAAACGTAATGGTGCCAAGAATCATTTGATCATCAGGGAAGCCGTAATCGTAAATGTTTAAATAAAGGCTTATTGTATCATTCATCGGATCAATCTCAAGATTACTCATTAAACTGTCATTAGTCAATAAACAGTAATCGTACGGAATTAAGCAACCGGGTTTGAGATAGGCTGTATCGCTTTTACTGGTGATATAGATGCTATCGGGTTGAGGGTATAAACCACTGCCGAAGAACTCAATAATCCAGCCGGATTCCCTGAACTGAATTTCACTAAAATATTTGGGCTCTACCGGATTTGCAGACACTGTAAAAATATTTATCAACAGAAAAATAATGCTGAATAAAATAAAACGTTTCATTTTATCCTCCATTGTATTGATAGATTTTTATCGGACCTGAAATTTTCCCTGTAAATTCGATACCGGGTTTCTTCACCATTTTTGATTATTTCATAATCCGATAGTGAAATTTCCTCAATGCTGATATTGTCCGGAACAACAATAATAAACTCAGCGGAAGCCAGCGGAAAATGCCAATCCATAGTCGTGTCGAGAATGTACTCGAAAAACTGTTCCGGCGTGGATTGCTCGTAAACAACGGAGTAGCATCGAGTATTGTCGCTAAGTATGTGTATGGGAAAAGATATACCGCTCCGGTTATTTTCATGGTCAATTATGTTTCCGTGGTCATCAGTAACCGTAATTGAGTGGGGAAATGGTAAATATATATTATCCGGGAACGGGTAATACAGCATTTGCCGGATTACACGATCGCTGTCATTCCGAAAAGTATAGTTACCAGTTAATCGGCATGAGTGTGTCATGATATCAATCCGAATTTGTTCACTGTGAAAAATAATAGATTGTCCGGAAGTAAGTGATGTCAGGAATAACATACACGCTGCTATTTTTCGCATTTTACCTGACAAAATTTTAATCTGACATTTCATATTTTTCATCAATTACACATTTCCCTGCTGTATTGGTGGTTTTATATGTCACTATTTACATATTATATCATTTTATGCAGAAACGCAACATTCTAAGAATCTTTTATTTCCTGTTATGTTGAAAATTTTAAACCCGACCACCGTTTACCATCTGCGCAAAACGTTCAAATGATCGATCGTAGGTTTTTTCCACATCATCAGGGAAGCAGCAGGCGGGAAGCTCACGGATTCTCAGATGATACTGAATACACTCACAACAAATTCCCTTTCGGGAACAAGGTTCATAAGTGCAGTTGCAGATGCTTCGGTTTTTTTGCTGATTGCATTCCATATTCACTTCCTAACCTGTTTAATTCATAAATCTTGCCACAAAGACACTAAGGCTCTAAGAATTAACAAAATATAGATATTAAAATATACGAAATAAATCAAAATTTACACCTTACCTTTTTATCTTTATTTTT
>JAGLWX010000272.1 GCA_023133185.1 Fidelibacterota bacterium | reverse complement strand
GTTTCCAATTTCATTTCTCAATCTCAATGAATATTGATTATAAAAGTTGCTCGACGTAAATTCTGCCGAAATGGCAGAGTTTCGATTAAATACGAATTTTAAACCCACCGGTGATCAGCCGGATGCTATCAAAGAATTGACCGAGTGTATCCGTCGGGGAGACCAGGCTCAGACGCTTTTGGGAGTGACCGGCAGCGGTAAAACTTTTACTATGGCTCATGTGATACAAAATGTCCAGAAACCGACGTTGATCATTTCCCATAATAAAACCCTGGCGGCTCAGTTGTACGGTGAATTCAGGTCTTTTTTCCCGGATAATGCCGTTGAGTATTTTGTCAGTTTCTATGATTACTACCAGCCGGAAGCCTACCTGCCGGTAACTGATACCTATATTGAAAAAGACTCCTCGATCAACGATGAAATTGACAAATTACGGTTAAAAGCTACCAGTTCCCTGATCAGCCGGAAAGATGTCATTGTCGTTGCCAGCGTTTCCTGCATTTATGGAATAGGTTCGCCGGAAGAATACAGTAAATATATTGTGCTGATAAATAGGGGAGATCGGCTTGGTATTCGGACGCTTTTCTCGAGGCTCGTCGATATTTTCTATTCACGGAATAATCTGAGTTTGGAACGCGGGAAGTTTCGCGCCCGGGGGGATGTTGTTGAAATTCAACCGGCTTATGAAGATTTTGCCTACCGGATAGAGTTTTTTGGTGATGAAGTTGAAAAAATTTATTCCTTTGATACCCTGACCGGCGAAATTATCGAAGAACAACCGAGTGTGGTCATCTTTCCCGCCAAACATTTTATTTCTTCAGAGGAGACAATCAAACGCGCTCTGAAAACGATTGAAATTGAGCTGGAAGAGCGATTGACCGATATGCGCGATTCCGGCAGCTTACTGGAAGCGCAGCGTTTGGAGCAGCGCACCCGTTTTGACATGGAGATGATTGATGAAGTCGGGTACTGCTCCGGGATAGAAAATTATTCCCGGCATTTCTCCGGTCGAAAACCGGGTGAACAGCCCTACACCCTAATCGATTTTTTCAAAGACGATTTTTTATTATTCATCGATGAATCGCATGCCACACTGCCGCAAATTCGGGCGATGTACAACGGTGATCGTTCCAGGAAAGAGGTGCTTGTTGAATACGGATTTCGGCTTCCATCTGCCCTGGATAACCGACCGCTGAAATTTAATGAGTTTGAAAAAATGGTTGACCAGGTGGTATTTGTATCGGCAACGCCGGCGGATTATGAACTGGAACAATGTCAGGGTGTGGTTGTGGAACAGATCATTCGTCCGACGGGCTTACTCGATCCGGAGATAGAAGTCAAACCGACCAAACATCAGATTGATGACCTGGTCGAAGAAATAACAGCAGTGACAGATCGTAAAGAACGAGTATTAGTTACAACGCTGACGAAACGTATGGCGGAGGATCTTTCTGAGTATTTGCGCGGAATGGGACTGAAAGTCCGTTATCTGCACTCCGAGATACATGTATTGGAGCGGGTGGCAATCCTGCGGGATCTGCGCCTCGGCGAATTCGATGTGCTGGTTGGTATTAACTTATTGCGTGAAGGCTTGGATTTGCCGGAAGTTTCGCTGGTGGCGATTCTGGACGCCGACAAAGAGGGATTCCTCCGGTCGGCACGTTCGCTTATGCAGGTCTCCGGTCGCGCTGCCCGGAATATCAATGGTAAAGTCATCTTTTATGCTGATGTAATGACCCAATCCATGAATAAAGTAATCCAGGAAGTTAATCGCCGAAGAGAGGTTCAGCGGAAGTATAACAAACAGCATGGAATTACGCCAGAGACGATTTATAAAACTGTCGATGAGGTAATGTCCGCCACATCCGTTGCGGATGTCAAACCGAGCGAATTAACCGGTAAAAAACAGTCGCCGGCTGATCGATACCGGAGCAAGATGGATCAGGCTGAAATGTTGGAATTGTTAAAAAAAGAGATGGTAATAGCGGCTGAAGCGTTGGAATTTGAAACAGCCGCAGAATTGAGGGACGAGATTGCCCGCATATCGGGTAAAAAGAAAGATATGCTCAACGAGAAGATGTTTTGATAGGTATAAACTGTATTAGTTTCTTAAAAGTTAATTTCTTGTTTTTTTGCAAAGAAAATTTTGAATTTTTGATGGTAAAAAGCATACTTTAATTTTAGTAAAAAGAACATTAAAATGGTAAAGAAAATTTTAACGCAAAGGCACAGAGATCGCAAAGGCACGCAGAGTTTATCAGAAAACTTTTTCAAAAAAGTGTTTGTCTTAAATGTGTCAGCAACTTCGGTTTGGCTACATGTTTGTTA
>JAGLWX010000271.1 GCA_023133185.1 Fidelibacterota bacterium | reverse complement strand
TTAATAATTCTCTGCGTTCTCCGCGTCTCTGCGTTGATAAAAATATTTTTTCATTTTTTTGGCTCTGCCTGTCTCTTTGGAGGCTTGGCTAGGTTAGGATATTTGTATGAAAGTATTAGTGATTGGAAGCGGCGGCAGAGAAAGCGCCATTGTCTGGAAACTATCCAAATCCGAAAAAGTCACCGGGATTTACTGCGCTCCCGGCAATGCCGGAACAGCCTGTTATGGAGAAAATGTTCCCATATCCGAATCGGAGATAGATAAGCTCATAGAGTTTGTCCGGGAAAATGAAATCGATTTAACTGTTGTGGGACCCGAAAAACCGTTGGTCGATGGCATTGTGGATCGATTTGTTTCGCACGGCTTGACCATTTTTGGTCCGTCTCAAACAGCGGCGATGCTGGAAGGCAGCAAAGTATTCGCCAAACAGTTTATGTCGGAACATGATATTCCAACCGCTCCTTACGCTGTCTGCGTTACCCGCGAGGATGTGGAAGCGGCAACAACCGGTAAAGAATTTCCCTATGTTATCAAAGTCGATGGATTAGCGGCTGGCAAGGGCGCTATAATCATTAAGAATCAGGATGATTTGCAGCAAGCTCTCGTCGATATTTATGAAGAAAAGAAATTCGGAGCCGCTGGTGACAGTGTAATTGTCGAGGATTTTCTGGAAGGCGAAGAACTTTCGATCTTTGCAATTACCGACGGAAGCGATTATGTTTTATTATCCGCAGCTCAGGATCATAAAAGGATTTTTGACGGCGATAAAGGACCCAATACAGGCGGTATGGGTGCTTATGCTCCCGCTCCGATTGGAACACCGGATGTGTTGCGAAAGGTAGAGGAGCGCATAATTCGACCGGTTCTGAAAGGTATGCAGGAGCGCGGCACGCCCTATTCAGGGGTTTTGTATTGCGGATTGATGATCCATCATGGAAATCCCCGGGTGATTGAATTCAATGCCCGGTTCGGCGATCCTGAAACACAGGTCGTTATTCCATTAATAAAATCCGACTTGGCTGATTTACTGCTGAGTGTCGCCCAGGGAAAACTGGATGCGTCGTCTTTTCAGATTTCCGGCAAATTTGCCGCCTGTATTATTCTGGCGTCCGCAGGTTATCCCGGCAGCTATGAAAAAGGGCAAGAAATTTCCGGCATTGAACGGCTGTTTCAGAGTCAGAGATCTCATATATTTCTGGCGGGAACTGAATTTAATGGTAAGAAATATTTAACGAACGGCGGTCGAGTGCTGGGTATAACAGTTGTATCCAAAAGTCTGAAAGATGCGATTTTAAGCGCGTATAATTATGTAAACATTATTAAATTTGAAGGTAAACAGTATCGCCGCGACATAGGATTTCGCGTACTGGAAAGGCTTTCTCATAAGAAAAAAATAGAGGTTAAATGGTAGAAGAGAGGTTTTAATGGAAGTAGCCCGTTTAAATAAATTACAACAGAGTTTTGGTATCCTTGGCGAATCTGAAAAGATCAAAGAGCTAATTGAGATGATTGATCAGATTTCGGCAACCGATATCACGATTTTAATCGCAGGAGAAAGCGGGACAGGGAAGGAATTGATCGCCGACGCGGTTCACCGGCGGAGTTTGCGAAAACACCAGCCTTTTGTGAAAGTGAATTGTGGCGCCATACCGGCCGGGATCCTGGAGAGTGAACTCTTCGGGCATGTCAAAGGCGCTTTTACGGGAGCGATTGGAGAACGGAAAGGATATTTCGAAACTGCCAATAACGGTACGATTTTGCTGGATGAAATCGGTGAAATGCCGCTTGAAACACAGGTAAAATTATTGAGAGTGCTTGAATTGGGAGAGTTTCTTCCGGTTGGTGGCTCTATTGGAAAAAAAGTTGACGTTAGGATTATTGCCGCGACAAATAAAAATTTGGAAGATGAAATTGAGAAAGAAAAATTCCGTAAGGATCTCTACTACCGGTTGAAGACGGTTACGATTGTTGCTCCGGCATTGCGGCATCACAGCGAGGATATTCCTCTGCTAATTGAAAAATTTGCGCTGGACTTTGCCAATCGAAACAATATTCCATTTAAGGGATTTTCGCCCAGCGCTATTCATGTTCTTGAAAATTATTCCTGGCCCGGAAATATCCGCGAATTAAAAAATTTCGTCGAAAGTATGATCGTACTGGAAAAAGGCGAAGTGATTAACAGCAGCATGATAGCAAAACGGCTAAATATCGGCAGACGAATCCCGTCGTCGAATCTTCCGATGAAAATTTCCAAAAGCATCGACCAGGCGGAACGCGAATTGATTCTACAGCAAATTTTATTAATACGCCGCGATATTAACGATATTAAAAACACCGTGACCGGAGATTTAAAGCCTATTGCCTTTGATGCCTCACAAGGCGGCGCGGAGGTCCAGCGTTTCATCGCACCGGTTCTTGATGAAGAGGAATCTGTCGAGGAAGAATCACTCCTTGAAATGGCTGATGATTTTTTGGTAAATCCGAATATACTTGGGAAGGTATCGCTGGAAGAGGTCGAGAGGGAATTGATCCAGAAGACTCTTAAGAAATTTAATTTTCGCAAGCGGCAAACCGCCAACGCCCTTAAAATCAGTGAGCGAACCCTGTATCGAAAAATAAAAGAATACGGACTTTAGTAATGTCAAATATCAAATATCAAATTGTCGGGATAATTCTTGTGATATTTATGTTGTTGAGTAATTCTGCCTGCTGGTACTACTCTTTCAAGGGAACCTTACCGCCGCATATCAAGAGCGTCGCAATTCCGGTGTTGACAGACCGTACGGCGGAATTCAATATCCAGCAGGTCGTTACCGATCAAATTCGGATTGGCTTTATTCAGGAAAATATTCTGAAATTAGCCGAAGAAGACAACGCCCATTCGGTATTGTACGGGACTATTCAGAGTATTCAGGATCGTCCTCTCGTGTTCAAAGAATCGGAGAGTGGCGAAGCGGTGACCGAATACCGGCTGACGTTGAAAGTTGAAGTTGAGTGGTTTGATAAAGTCGAAAATAAAGCTATATTCAAGAAGCAATTTACAGGTTACAGTGAGTATGATCCGACCGGCGCAACGGATCGAACCCGCGAACTTGCTTTGGAAGAGTCAGTTGACCAGATAATTGAAGATATTATCAATTCAATTCTGGCGGGATGGTAGGGAATTTTATAATTTATACAAATTCAATTCTCTAATATTTGATATGAAAGTTGACAACGAATTTTCTCGAAAGATGCCTTTGGTGAACAAAAATAAGCAAGTTTTATTTACAGTAATTTTCCTCAAAGAGACCTCTTCACCGAAGTGATTCTTTGAACAAGACAAAAGTTTTGTCCTGTGTAACAATGTTCTTTGATTTTGCAAATATATTAACCACCCCTATAATCCCCTCCTTATCAAGGAGGGGAAAGAAGGGGAGGTTATTAACTATGATTATCAATACAAACTTTAATTAGAGGACAATTTTTTTATAATTTACACTAATCTGAAATAATGAGGATTCTATGAATTGGGTTTTGATAAAAGACATAAAGGACTACAATGACCGGGAAGTGACCCTGAAGGGTTGGGTTTACAACAAACGTTCAAGTGGAAAAATCTGGTTTCTGATATTGCGGGACGGAACCGGAATAATTCAGGGCGTTGTATTGAAAAACGAGGTTTCCGAAAAGGTATTCAATATAAAAGATGAATTAACCCAGGAATCCTCGGTAATTGTTCAAGGATTGATCCATGCAGACAAACGATCTCCGGGCGGTTATGAGATCGTTGTGAGAGATATTAAGGTTGTCCAGATTGCGACTGATTATCCGATTGCTCT
>JAGLWX010000270.1 GCA_023133185.1 Fidelibacterota bacterium | reverse complement strand
AAAGACCACGGCGTCGAATTTTTGATGGATAACCGTCATCTGTGGTTACGCTCGCGAAAACAGTGGGCGATTTTAAGAATCCGGCATACGGTTTATTATGCAATTACGGAATATCTCAACAATAACGGATTTATTCGTTTCGATTCACCGTTGTTGACGCCCAACGCTTGTGAAGGCACGACCACTTTATTCACAGTGCCTTATTTTGATCTCGGCAACGCGTATCTGTCCCAGAGCGGGCAGCTCTATCTCGAAGCCGGAATTATGAGTCTCGGTCGGGTTTATAATTTCGGACCGGTTTTTCGGGCGGAAAAATCAAAAACACGCAAGCATCTGACTGAATTCTGGATGATGGACGCCGAAACCGCTTATGTTGAACACGATGAAAACCTCAAAATCCAGGAAGATTTAATTCGATTTGTGATTCGGTTGGTGCTGGAGAAAAATGCCATTGAGTTGGAAGTTTTGGAACGAGATATCGAACAACTTAAAAAGGCGGATGCTCCTTTTAAACGAATGACCCATAAAGAGGCGATTGAGTACCTGAGATCAAGGGGATCGGATATTTCCGATAAGGGCGATTTGGGAGCAAAAGACGAAGTAATGCTCACGGAAGGTTCTGATGTTCCGGTTTTTGTAGAAAAATGGCCGAAGGAGATCAAAGCCTTTTATATGAAACTGGATAAAGATAATCCCGACCTGGTTCTGTGCGCCGACCTGATTGCGCCGGAAGGGTTTGGGGAGATCATTGGCGGTTCTCAGAGGGAGGATGATCATGATCTTCTGTATCAGAGAATGGTCGCTGAAGATATGCCTATTAATGAATATCAGTGGTTTCTGGATTTACGGAAATACGGTTCAGTGCCCCATAGTGGATTTGGCGTCGGACTGGAACGGTTAGTTCAATGGATGTCCGGAGTCGTACAGATACGTGAGTCGATACCTTTTGCAAGGACGATTTACCGGTTGAGACCATGAGTGGAAATAAGAAAATCATTGCCGTAATCGGTGGGAGAGAATATGATGAATCTCTTTATCAACAGGCGATGGAAGTCGGCAGACTAATCGCCAATAACGGCTCTATACTTGTTTGCGGCGGACGCGGCGGCGTCATGGAAGCTGCCTGTAAAGGCGCTTCTGAAGCGGGCGGTATTTCAGTGGGAATATTGCCGGGAGACGATATCCGGGACGCGAATTCATGGGTGACTGTCCCAATAGCCACCGGCGTCGGACTTGCCCGAAATTCGATTATTGCCCGAACCGCATCGGCGGCGATTGCCATTGGTGGTGAATACGGCACCCTTTCGGAAATTGCTTATTGTCTCCAGTTTCGGATCCCGGTATTTACATTGCATTCCTGGGACATCAAAGGGGTTGTTGCTGTCGATACTCCTGAAGAAGCCGTTCGATTAGCGTTTGATTCGGCGAAGTATGCCGCGAAAACACAAACAAACAATGAAGATTGATAGTGTGTTTGAATTGAATGCTCGCCGGCATTCACGAGCGAAGTAAAACGTTAAGGATTTAATGAAATGGATGGAAAACCACACCAATCCGGTTGCAAAAGACGCCAAAATTGAGGATATTCTATATGAGCGGAAATTGCGCTGGTATTGGAAAAAGTTGATGGAAAGATTGTTGAAATGATAGTGAAAGCAAAACCGGAGAAATTCATCACGCTGGATAAGCTTTTCAAGGGCAACGATCAATTAAAAAACCAACACTCTGCTTCAGATGAAAGATGCTTGGATTGAGATGAGGGTGGTGTAGGATGAATTACTATTTTACTGATGAAGAAATACAGAGCCTTATCGCCGAAGAAAAGCCTTTTGGGGGATCGATCGATGTTCTATGAAGATTTTAAAGAGCTGATAAGCGAATCTGTTCCCAAAGAACGACTCACCTTCGATTATACACATCCGGAATTTGACAGAGATCAAAAATATATAGTTGACTGCCGCATTAATGGTATGCCTAAACCACTTTATCTTTTTGCCATTTTAAATGACAGTAAATGCAAAGATGTTATGATTTCCATGTATCAGTTTGAACGATGGGGCGTCAAATACAACTCTGTTTCCATATTTGAAGATCAGGAAACTATCAACCGCAGAGTGCTTGCAAAGTTTAGCGACATCGGAGAGAAACAATTTTCTTCGCTTCTTTCTAATAAAGATAGAATAAATAAATATCTGTTAGAACAAATTGGAATTAAATATTGAAACTCCATTTTAATCCCAATCAGCAATATCAAATAGACACGATAAAAACCATTGTGGATATTTTTCCAAATAGTCACATACTGTGTGACCAATTGAGTTGGAGCCCTTCCTGGATTGAAAGATTATGCAGATACATGCTGAAATAGTAGTTAGCGGAATGGTTCAGGGAGTAAACTACCGGTACTTTGCATATCGGAAAGCGAATCAGTACGGTTTATGCGGTTATGTAAAAAATTTACCCCGCGGCGATGTACTGTGTGAGGTCGAGGGCGAGGAAGGAATCGTCAGAGATTTTATTAAAGAATTGAATATTGGACCGGCATTTTCACGGGTCACTAATGTACAGGTGAATATATCTCCCGACTTATATGGATATAAATCTTTTGAGGTGAAATTTTGAATAATTTGCTTCGGATTGGAATGGCGCAACTTAATCCCGTGCTCGGGGACATAAAAGGCAATGTCTGCAAAATAGCGGATATCATCGAACAGGCTATTGATGAGAAAATCGAATTACTTGTTTTTCCTGAACTGACGATTACCGGGTATTCACCGCAGGATTTACTATTCAATTCCCGTTTTATTGATAAAAATCTTCAGGCTTTGAATGAAATACTCAACCATGTGCCGGAAAGATTAATAGCGGTTGTTGGATTTATTGACCGTATTAGTGATAATGTTTACAACGGAGCCGCTGTCATTCAGAACGGGAAAATTATTGATAAACGATTTAAAACGCTGCTTCCCAATTACGATGTCTTCGACGAAAAACGTTATTTTACATCGGCTGCCGTGAATCATCCCATTCCTGTTTCAGTGAACGGGAAGGAATTTTTGTTAGGTGTGGAAATTTGTGAAGATTTGTGGGATGCAAATTCCGAAGTGAAAATCACGGAAGAACTGGCAAAGCAGGGCGCGAACCTGATTGTAAATTTATCGGCGTCACCCTTCGAGTACAATAAACGGGATGTGCGCAGACAACAGATATTCGATAAAATCCAAAAAATAAAAACGCCCTTTGTTCTCGTGAACCAGATCGGCGGACAGGATGAATTTGTATTCGACGGAAATTCGCTGGCGTTGGATTCCTCCGGTTCGGTGATTGGCTGGGGGCGGGAATTCGTAGAATCTTTGACATCTTTCGATCTTGATATTAAGTTGGGAAAAGGATCGCTGGTGGAATTGCCGACTATCCGGAAGGAAGCGAGTATTTTCCAGGCGCTGGCGCTGGGCGTCCGTGATTATTTTCGAAAAACCGGGTGTAACAAAGCCGTCATAGGATTAAGCGGGGGAATTGATTCGGCACTGGTCGTGTGTATCGCCGCTGTTGCTCTTGGCGCGGAAAATGTGACTTGTGTTGCCATGCCGGGTCAATATACTGCCGATATGAGCAATCTGGATGCAAAATTGCTGGTGAAAAATCTCGGTGTAAAGTGCTTGGAAGTTCCGATTAACAGAATTGCTGAAGCGTACAATACGGAGTTGAAGGATATTTTCAAAGATACCCAATTTGATATTACCGAAGAGAATATTCAGTCCAGAACACGTGGAAATATTTTAATGGCTATTGCCAATAAATTTGGTTATTATGTACTGTCAACCGGTAACAAAACAGAATTGGCGCTTGGATATTGTACAATGTATGGAGATATGGCGGGAGC
>JAGLWX010000027.1 GCA_023133185.1 Fidelibacterota bacterium | reverse complement strand
GATGACATCTTCAATCTGTTAGAAAATTTTCCTCAATGAAAACTTTCCAGTACAAATAATTTGTTCGATTCATATCCTAAAAACTCTGCAGAAATGGTTAGGGAGCAAATCAGCTCCAGGGATATTATTGACCCAAAAGTAATCAGCGCAATGTCGAAGATTCCGAGGGAACAGTTTGTCACCGGCAAATACAAACATCTTGCCTATTCGGATCAGCCGCTTCCGATTGGAAAAAACCAAACTATTTCCCAGCCCTATGTGGTCGCTTTTATGACCCAGGCGCTGCAGCTCAAAAGAGACTCCCGTGTCCTCGAAGTCGGAACTGGCTCAGGATATCAAACAGCCATCCTTGCCAACATCGCTAAGGAGGTATATACCATTGAAGTTATCAAATCGCTTGTTGACAACGCCCGTGATTCATTAAAACAATTGGGAATAAAAAACGTCCGGTTTAAACATTCCAACGGGCGAGCGGGCTGGCAGGAATTTGCTCCGTTTGACCGTATTATCGTTACAGCCGCCAGCGAGGATATTCCCCGATGTTTGCAGGATCAGCTTACTGATGGTGGATTAATGATAATTCCTGTCGGTCGCCAACATTGGTCTCAGGACCTCGTCCTTGTAACAAAGAAAAAAAATCGGCTATCTAAAGAAAAATTATTGCCGGTGCGTTTTGTGCCACTCGTAAAAAAGCACTAAAAAAAAACAGGAGTTAGGTATTCAGATATGGAAGAACTTGAACTCAACATCTTTGAAGAATTAGCCGCAACATTTGAAAATGTCGCGTGTGGTGAATATGAAAGTGTTCACTTCAAAAAATTTATGCGTGTCGGCAACCCGTCGCCGATTCGGCGTCTGGCAACAATTATGGATAATGTCTGCCTGCAATTTAAATCCCGGGAACACCACTTAAAGATCGCTGTCGATGAGCTCCGTACCGCCCGCGCTGAGATGGAAAGATTTAATACGCTTCTCGATTCCCGGGTAAAGGAACGCACCCGGGCTCTCGAAGAGGCTAATTCCCTTTTGGAATCAATTTCAACGACAGATTCATTAACAGGAATTAGCAATCGACGTAATTTCGACGAAAAATTAGGCTACGAATTCTCACGAGCCCTACGGTATAACACCCCGCTTAGCTGTATAATGTTCGATATTGACTTCTTTAAAAAAGTTAACGACTCTTACGGTCACCTTTACGGCGACGAAGTATTGCGCATGATCGGTCAAGCCCTAAGAGAAGAATTGCGCAGTCACGATATCTTTGCCCGATATGGCGGCGAAGAATTCGTCATTCTATTGCCCGAATCACGTATCCAAAGCACAACGAAAGTGGCGGAAAAATTACGTATCCTTATCTCTAAAAAAGTTATCGACAAGGACGATATTCAATCAAAAGTGACCGTATCGCTCGGTGTTGCGGAATTTGATCCTGAGAAAATGTCATCCGGAAGTGATTTGGTCGAAGCAGCCGACAAGGCAATGTACCGGGCAAAGCGCACCGGAAGAAATAAAACCGTTGTTTTTAACAGTGCCAAAGATAAGTAAAATCGCTAAGATAAAAGGAATTGTAAGCTACATTGCATATTTGTATATTCCGTCCTGAAAAATGACGATTACTCTATGAGCCAACGACACAATATTTTTATAATTATTCTCTTTAGCGCTGCTTCCTTATTTGCACAGGAATACATCTGGCCAACGAATTCCAGCAAGTATCTCAGTTCAACTTTTGGAGAATACCGGCCAGGTCGCTTCCATGCAGGCATCGATATTAAAACCAACTATAAAACAGGATATCCCGTATTTTCAGTAGGCAGCGGCTATGTATGGCGGGTCAGAACATCACCATTCGGTTACGGAAAAGCTATCTATATCAAGATGGATGACGGCAATCTCGCTGTGTATGGTCACCTGGATGAATTTATTCAGCCCATCAATGCCTGTGTTAAAGCGGAACAACTCATTAATAGGCGATATACAACGGATATCTATTTTCGGGAAAACGAGTTTCGCGTCTTAAAAGGCGACACGCTGGCATTTTCCGGCGAAACCGGCACAAAGCATCCTCATCTGCATTTTGAGATACGCGACAATGCAAATTGCCCCGTCAATCCATTAAACACAAATCTGAATATTAAGGATTACACGATTCCAACTATCAAGGGTTTGGCGCTTGTCCCAATCGATGCCGCGGCGCGTGTTAACGGTTTACCGAACATCCAAATATTTAACACAAAATATGTTGGAAAAAAGGCTTTTACAGTAAGCGATACAATCAATGTTCACGGCAAAATCGGAATAGAGATCAGGGCGCACGATACGGTGCGGGGCATACCGAATAAATACCCGCCCTACGGCATCAAAATGTTCATCAACGACAGCTTGTTTTTTCATGTACAATACGACACCTTCGGTTTTCATGAAACCCGGCTGGTATATGTAGATCGCGACTACCAATTAATTAAAAACGACCAGGGACGTTTCAATCGTCTCTGGGTGTTTGATAGTTTAAGCGTGCCCCGTTTTTATTCAAAATCACCTTCAGACGGCATTTTAGATTTTCCCGAGGGTTTGTATTCTGTTTATATTGAGGTGTATGACCGTAATTTTAACACCTCAACACTGTCCTTTACCCTGAATGCGACCCAACTCTTTTTGCCCGGGCTTCGTCAATTTAAACGTACTGAAACCGGATATTCATTCAATTTTGCAACCGATACAACCGACGAAATCACGGTTGCCGCCGACTGGGTTCATAAAGAAGGAATGTTCCGAAAATCAGCGGCAATCGACAGCGCCCGGCAGGATTCCGGCGCCACATACCTACACGTCTCAGATCTAAATGCCTCATTTGAAAATGTTCTTCGGATTACTTTGTATTCAAAAAAACTGATGCAACGGCAAAAGTTTTTCTTCAACACTGCCCCGAAAACCAGATTTGAAGAAAAGCGCCCGTCGATCTCTTTCGTACATAATCCAAACACATTTCTGTATAAGGTCACGTTTCCGGAAGTCCCGGAAACCCCGCCGCACTTCTATCTACAAACACCTGCTATTTTTACCGAGATAAACGCAAGCCCTTTATCGCCATTAAGTTATATTAGTGATCCCGTTCCTATAAATCTGATCGATTCCATGTTTTCTTTTGAAGGGCGATATAACAGTAATCCGGAAAATGTATTGCGTTATCCTGCTGATTTCAAAATTGTTGTTCCAGGCGTTTCCCGGTCTATCATTTCTGCAGACTCTATGCTGGCAGTAACGTTCAACGAGCGATCGGTCTATGACACGTTAGTCACCTGGATAACAAAAGAATACGGACCTGCTTTTGACGCCGACTATTTAATGTCGGATGTCTATACAATTTTCCCCCTCGTACAACCCTTAAAATCAGATGTTTCATTATCCTTTAAATTACCGGTCGGTGAGGATGATATCGAAAAGATCGGTTTTTATCAATACGATGACGACGATTGGGATTTTGTCAGCAACCGGTTGAATCCGGATCGAAATGCGTTTCTTGCGGAAATGGATGAGACCGGCGCCGTAGCGCTTTTAAAAGATATTGTCGCTCCGGTAATTTCAGGGATTTTCCCCGGTAACGGCGGCAAATTCCGGGCAAAAGATGTTAAATATATCAATGCGATCGTCAAGGATGAAATGTCCGGTATTAAAGATGACACCTCAATTACATTAACCCTGGACAAACGTCAACTTTTTGCAGAATATAACGCTCCGAAAGACAAAATCCGGTACAAATTAGCCAAACCCCTGAAAGAAGGTGAACACACAATAATGATTACGGTAACCGATCAGGCAAATAATTCTACATCAAAATCCAGCATGTTTACCATATATTAAAATAAATGTTCATACCCTTAAAAGATTCCACCCTCCGCATCCGTCCGCCGTTTATAACGGTCGGTATAATTTTTATCAATATTTGTAGATTTTTAGCTGGTATTTCATTATTATTTATACTGGAACCATACGAAAGGAAACGAATATGGAAACGGTTAAACCAGAACTATTAAAAACTCTCGCAAAAAAAGCATCGACATTTTCTCATTCTCCCTTCTCTAAATATCCCGTCGGCGCCGCGTTGCAAACGGAAGACGGCGCTATATACACCGGTTGCAATATTGAGTCCAGCTCCTACGGACTAACTGTCTGCGCCGAACGGAACGCCATCGCCTCCGCCGTTGTTAACGGTCATACAAAATTCCGTGCAATGTCGGTTTACTCGTTAAACGGCGCCACGCCTTGCGGCGCCTGCCGGCAAGTTATCTGGGATATTTGCGGTAATATTCCGATCTACATATTCGACCAGGGCGGTAAAGAAGAAATGTATTGGGCAAAAGACCTTTTACCAAACCCCTTTGACAACACTAAATTGGAGAAAACAAACAACACATGAAACAATCAATTTTAATTGGAGTTGCCGGAGGCACCGGTTCCGGAAAAACTTCCATGGCAAAAAACATTATCCGGGATTTCGACCCCCGTCAGGTTGTCATTATTGAACAAGACTCGTACTATTTCGACCTGGTTGACATCCCCATGGATACGCGAAACCATCATAACTTTGATCATCCTGAAGCCTATGATTTTGACTTGCTGAAAACACAATTGCGTAATCTTATCGACGGAAAAACGGTCTCGGTGCCAATATACGATTATAAAACCCACACGCGCAGCAAAGAAGCCCACCTGGTGTCGGGACATAAAATCATAGTTCTGGAAGGAATCATGGTACTTTTTGATCCGGAGCTGCGGGATATGATGGACATAAAAATATATATTCATACAGCTCCCGATATCCGTTTTATCCGACGTCTCTCACGTGATATCCGTTATCGGGGACGCTCTGTTGATTCGGTCATTCATCAATATCTGGACACCGTTCGTCCTATGCACGAACAATTCATTGAACCAACCAAACAATATGCCGACATTATTATCCCCGAAGGCGGTCATAATACCGTTGCCGTAGATCTGTTTAAAACTAAAGTAAAATCTCTTTTAAGCCAAATAGCAAAATAGCTCAGTGTTTTTGAAAACGTACATTTAAAATTCAATAGTCAAATTTTCAATTGAGAGGAAGGTATATGCACAGTCACACAATGCGCAGCATTCCAATGGGAATCGAAGAGGTTGTCGCCCTGACCGGTAAACCATCCGGCTGGATCGAGGTAATTTGCGGGAGCATGTTTTCCGGGAAAACAGAAGAACTCATTCGCCGCCTGCGACGAGCGCAAATAGCCAAACAAAAAGTCGCAATTTTTAAACCGATGATCGATGTACGATATAGCGAGGACCATCTCGTTTCTCACAACAAACAGCGAATCCCATCCATTGCAGTGGAAAAAGCTGAAGACATTTTGGACCATGTAAAGGACGCCCACGTGCTTGGCGTCGATGAAGCTCAATTCTTCGACAAATCGTTACTGGATGTATGCAGAAAGCTAGCGAACTCCGGACGGCGCGTAATTGTAGCTGGGCTTGACAAAGATTATCGGGGGAATTCTTTTGAGCCCATTCCCCAGTTGCTATGTGAGGCTGAATATATCACAAAGACTCTGGCGATCTGCATGAAATGCGGCAATCCCGCTAGCTACACTCAGCGGATATCCAAATCCAGCGAGCTAGTCTTACTGGGCGCTACGGACACCTATGAAGCACGCTGCCGAGGGTGTTTTGAGCCGCCGGAAGAATAATCGCTTTATGAATTGTTTACATTTATTTAATAGGTATTTACAACTCAAAATCCAGCCTAAAAGGAGACCGTAAATTATTATTTATTATTCGCAGATAGAAAAATTGCTCAAACGCGATATTGATAAAGCGCTGGAAAAATATCCAAAATTCAGGGAATAGCGTTTTGACAAATTGTGTTCTTGTTTCAGCCGTTACTTCGCTGAATGTGGATCAAACGAATTACCGACTGTGAAGTGGAATTTATTGACGGAAGCAAAATAAATACTAAGGAATTAGACTATAAAATAATCAAATCATTAATTTGGTGGGAGTAAATTAAAAACATGGAAACAACAAAAATTGCCTTATTCAAAGGCAGGGAAATTAGAAAGACCATTCATAATAATGAGTGGTGGTTTGTAGTAAATGATGTTGTGGGGGCGCTTACTGATACACCTAATGTTAAAGATTATATCCGCAAAATGCGTATTCGCGACAAAGAGATTGGCAAAGGGTGGGGACAAATTGTCACCCCCCTTTCCATAGAAACCACTGGCGGCAAACAAGATCTAAATTGTGCTAATACAGAAGGTGTTTTTCGCATTATACAGTCAATTCCTTCGCCCAAAGCAGAGCCATTTAAGCGCTGGCTGGCAAAAGTCGGTTACGAAAGGGTGCAGGAAATAGAAAATCCTGAATTGGCTACAAAACGGACCAGAATGCTTTATAAACTAAAGGGCTATAGTGACGATTGGATAGAAAAGCGAATGCGGGGCATTGCCATCCGCGAGGAATTGACCGATGAATGGAAAAAACGAGGCGCACGTGAACAAAAAGACTACGAAATCTTAACCGCGGAAATTTCCAAAGCAACTTTTGGCGTAACGCCAAGCCAGTATAAAAAGATTAAAAGTTTGAAGCGGGAAAATTTACGGGATCACATGGACGATTTGGAATTAATTTTTAGTATGCTGGGTGAACGCGCCACCACAGAAATTCACCGAGTGGAAAATTCCAGGGGTATGCCGAAACTGAAATCAGATGCTGAATCCGGCGGAGAGATTGCCGGCGGAGCAAGAAAAAAATTAGAAAAACGGCTTGGGAAATCAATTGTTTCCAAAGAAAATTATATAGAAAAGCCGCAAGAGATGTCTGGTCGCCAGGCGAGTAATAAATTATCAAGCGGTAAAAATTGAAACTTTATTTACAGTCAATAATTGACGATGTTGCTTTAAAAAGCTTGCCTCCAAAAAGACAGATTTTTGATCTACGCTCGGGGCACATAGCAGTAGAAATGATGTTCGGCTCTTGCAGAGATTCGACCCAATTTGCTTCGCAACTTCTCATATCCACAAACTATATTCAACCAAAAACCATAAAGGAAATTTAAAATGCGTTTTACAGGAATTCTCGGCATAATCGCGTTATTAGGAATCGCTTTTTTAATGTCAAACAACCGTCGGAAAATAAACCTCCGAACCGTTGCCTGGGGCTTGATTCTACAAATGCTTTTCGCGGCAATTATTCTTGGCAAGCCGGCGCTTTCATATTTTGCAATGATGGTGTTTCTCGCACTAATCATTTTGTACATTTTCAAAGATGAGGTCAATGCCGGCTTTTTAGCTGACAGCCCGGTCTTTTCAGCTGTTGGAGTCATTCTTCTCGCCGTTTTGTCGGCTGTCGTATTTTATTTCCTGAGTCTTGCAGGCGCTCTTGGCTGGGTATGGTGGATACTGCTTTTTGCAATTTTCATCAAAGCCATAATAAAAGTCTCATCCTATCAAAAGCATCTTGCCGCCGGCTTATTAACTTCAGGTTATATCTGGCTTTTCACGCACAGTTTTACCGGTGAAAATATATTTGCCGTTATCAGCCAAAAGGTTGAACGGTTTTTAAGTTTATCCGATCTCGGAGCCGAATTTCTTTTCGGGAATCTTGCGTTGAAGAAACACTTTTTCCCCGGCTCTGATACCTGGCCCGGTTTTGGATTTCAGTTCGGGTTCAGCGTTCTCCCGGTCATCATCTTTTTTGCAGCATTCATGTCAATTTTGTATCATCTTGGGGTCATGCAGAAAATTATCCGTTTGATGGCACGTTTCATGCAATGGACCATGGGCACCAGCGGTGCGGAAACCCTGTCATGTACTGCAAATATTTTTGTGGGGCAAACCGAAGCGCCCCTGTTGATCAGACCGTTTTTAAATGATATGACGCTTTCCGAATTACTTACAATCATGGTCGGAGGATTTGCCACCATTGCGGGTGGCGTTCTGGCGGGATACATCGCCATGGGCATCAGCGCCGGACACCTGATTGCAGCCAGTGTTATGTCTGCCCCGGCTGCGCTGGTTGTCGCCAAGATTATTTTTCCCGAAATCCAGCTTTCCAAGACATCCGGCGAAGTCGATCTTCCGAAAGATCTGATCGAATCAACAAACCTGCTTGACGCAGCATCCCGCGGCGTAACGGACGGGCTCAAGCTGGCGGTTAACGTCGGCGCGATGCTTATCGCATTTATCGCAATAATCGGATTCGTTGACAGTGTTTTGTCCATATTCGACAGACTAATCGACGGCAATTTACTTAAGGGAAGCTATCAGAACTACGCCACGGTCAGTGGATTTACTCCTGTAGTGGGTGAGTACAACGGGATATTCCCCGGAAGTTTAAAAACCCTTTTTGGCACCATCCTCAGTCCTCTTGCCTGGCTGATGGGAGTATCCTGGCAATATGCCGGTGAAGTTGGAAATCTTTTGGGTATTAAGCTGGCATTGACTGAATTTGTAGCATACGGCACGCTGGCAGAACTAAAAAACATGGGCGCTATTGACGAAAAGGCTATTGTCATTTCTACCTATGCGCTTTGTGGTTTTGCCAACTTTGCATCCATTGGCATCCAGATCGGCGGCATCAGCGCACTTGTGCCTAATCGGCGATCCGATCTCTCAAAAATTGCGCTAAAAGCAATGTTCGGAGGCGCTATTGCCAGCTGGATAACCGCCTCAATCGCCGGAATATTACTATAATGTCACAGAAAATATTGGAGAAAAAATGAAGCTCATCATGTTAGGTCCTCCCGGGGTCGGCAAGGGTACTCAGGCACAGCAACTATCCAAAGAATTCGGCATACCACAGATTTCAACAGGAGACATACTGAGAGACGCCATTCAGAAAAAGACGGTATTAGGTGAAAAGGCAAACACATTTATGTCCAAAGGAGAATTGGTTCCGGATGAGGTAATGCTTGGGATTATTCAGGAAACACTGTTCTCCGAACATGCACCCGAAGGATACATTCTTGACGGTTTTCCAAGAACCATTGCCCAGGCAGAAGGACTACAGAATCTTTTTGAAGAACATAATGACGCCTTAAACGCCGTCCTGTCGTTGGAGGCTGATGAAAATCAGATTGTCCGGCGCTTATCATCCCGGCGAACCTGCCGGAATTGCAATGCATTGTATAATCTTCTCACAATGCCTCCAAAAATTGAAGGGAAATGCGACCTCTGTTCCGGGAATTTATACCAGCGGGACGACGACCGGATTGAAACCATCCAGAATCGCCTTCGGGTTTATAAACAGCAAACCGAACCGCTAATCGGCTTTTATAAATCTCTTGGCGTGCTGAAGTCTATAAACGCTTCCGGGGCGCCGGAAGAAGTGCAGAAAAACATTAAACGTCAATTGGAGGATTAAATACCGTGATTACGCTGGGCATTACGGGTGGTTTAGGATCGGGAAAAAGCTCTGCCTGCCAACGCTTGAAAGAAAAGGGTGCCGTGATATTTGATGCGGACAACATTGCAAAAGAGATCCTGTTAACCGTACCGGAAGTACAGGAAAAAATTACTGAAGTCTTTGGCGAAGCTATTATTAAAAACGGAGTTGTGGACAATCAAAAGCTAGCCGCCATCGCATTCAGCAATGAAGAAAACCAGGCGGCTTTAAACAATATCATCCATCCGTTTGTCATTGAAGAATTCGAAAAAAAACGCGAATCAATGCAAAACCGGGAAGGACTGTTGGTAATCGACGCGCCACTTATATTCGAATCCGGCTTAGACAGCCATCTGGATTATACTGTCTTAATCTACGCTACCTATAAGCTGCGGATCGCCCGGGCAATACGTCGTGGAAACTTATCACGCGATCAGATATTGAAACGAATGGACCTGCAAATGCCTGAGGAAGCAAAAAGAGAACTGGCGTCTTTTGTAATCGAAAACAACGGATCCATTGAACATCTTTATGAAGAAATCGACAAACTTTACAATGAACTTGCCGGCGGATAAGTACCGCGCATGAGGTTCGCCAGCCCTTGACTTAAGGCGGCATGGGATGATTTTTTGAATAAGCGTGAGTGTTTGAGACGACTTGAGTTAAGGGCGATAGGGTTCCAGCTTAACTCAAGCCTGCCGGCAAAGTTTGGAGATCGGTTTATGTTCTTTGATATGGCAGTCTTAAGTCAAGTCTCGAAACTATTACGATTATTTCTATGACACTCAAAACTAAAGAGACTTTATCCGACTTTACAAAATTGACATTACACTACATTGCATCAATCTAACCTGTTTAATTCATAAATC
>JAGLWX010000269.1 GCA_023133185.1 Fidelibacterota bacterium | reverse complement strand
GAGAAGAACGGGAAGCAAGTCATCCCGGAGCGGATATTCCAACGTCCGCCAAGCGCCGAACTGGCGGAAGCGCAGGTTGATCCCTTCGATTATGAAATCGTAAGCCCGCTCGTTGATTTGATTATTAACGATCAGAAATCGTCCGATGAACTCATCAAAATGGGATATGATCGAAACCTGATCAAGGATATCATGAATAAGATCAGGCTGACTGAATACAAAAGACGACAGGCGGCGCCCGGTCTGAAAGTAACCGGCAAAGCCTTTGGTGTTGGTCGAAGATTTCCAATAATTAACCATTATGGAGAATAATGCGACAATTATTCAGAATTACCTTATCCCTTATAACTTTACTCATTATCGGCAACATTCTTTTTGCAAAACAGGACAATGTAGTAGATGGAAATATTTGGAATCGTATGAAGAAAGACAATAAACTCTACTATGTAACGGGCTATTTAAACGGACTTGAAAAAGCAGAAAATATTATCGATATTAATGTCAGAACACAGAGAAAGAATGAATTTGCCTTTACTGAGCCTTTTTATGTTAGCCAAATGCGAAAGAAGATTCGGGATTATATACTCCAGGAAGATAACCGTATCTATTTGATTATTGAGTTGCTTAATGCGTTTTATGCCGATCCTCATAATTTTAAAATTTCGTTCGGAGCGGCCCTGCGCATTGCACTGGCGCGGCATTTGGGCGATGTTAAAAAAAGCGATCTTTGGTTATATGAAGCCAGAAGGCTACCGGGTAATAAAAATAGATAAAAATGGAATAAACGATCATGGATAATCAATCACAAAACGAAGAAATTAATGTTTCGACACATTTTTACGGATATTTACTGACGATTGCAATAGCCGGATTCGGTCTGTTTATGGTCTCTATGGAACCAAACATCCTCAGGCAATTCAGGTTCTGGATTTCACCGCAAACATTTGACAATCTGATACTCACCTGGTTTGCTTTGAGCGTCGTCACTGCTCTGTTGACATTTTTTATCGGGATTCTGCTTCAATTTATTAAAAGAGATAACCGCCTGTCTTTTTATTTTTGGTATCATGTCATTTTAAGCTCGAGTCTTCTGTTTGCCACTATTTTCTTCCAGCTCTGGCATGGAAACAGTGAAACGCTTTTAATATCGTGGATTGCAATTCTGATTTTAACAAATATCATTACCTTTGGTGTCACTGCGGTATTTTTCTATATCCATTTTACTATCAGACATAATTTTCTGCCATTTGTGCTGGGTGTGCTTGCCGCGACTACAGCTTTTAACTGGTTTTATCTAAGCCTGATCGGAAAAGTTTCAATCTTCTGATAAATTTACTGAAAAGATAAATTCATTTATCTTTAGATGATAGACAATATTATAAAACGTACGCCCCTGGCGTTCCTGGTCCTCTGGTATTTTCTCGGTATCCTGTCAGATCGGTATCTGCCAATTAATTATGTAATCTGGTCGATTGGAGTTTCGGCTTCAATTATCCTGAGTTATATATTATCTAAAAAACCTTATTCATTAGTACTTATTCTATTTATGATATTTGGAATCGGTGGTGTAAATCATCAATTGCGATCAGCGATAAGCTCCGACCATATCAGTAACTATATTGATGAAAGGGAGGATAGCCTGATCGTAATGATAGAAACGGCAGAGGCAGGCGCTGAAGGTACCCAAAAAATTATTGTAAATCATGTCCGCATTAAAAGAGATCAATGGATAGCATGTCAGGGAAAAATACTGTTAAAAGTAAAGGATAGTCAACGCCGGTATTTTTACGGTGATGAATTGAGGTTTTTTACGACATTGCGCATGCCTATGGGCAGACGAAATCCGGGTGAATTTGATTATAAGCAATATCTGATAAATCATCACATCTTTGCGATCGGGTATTTGAAGGAGCAAGAAATAAGCATTTCAAAACCGCGATCGATCTATTCGTTACGCCGAACGGCAAATATGCTGAAATACAGAATTCAGGATCTGATTGCCATTTCGGTAAAAGGAGAACAGGGCGCTATTTTAAAGGCGTTGCTGATCGGTGTCCGCAGCGAGATCAATGATAAGACCAGGCAGGCATTTATAGATTCAGGGGTCATCCATGTGCTCGCTGTCTCCGGGTTACATGTGGGATATGTGGCTCTGGTCTTCTGGGTAATTTTCGGGTTTTTAAGACTTCCCCTAAAACCCAAAGTGGTCCTTACTATTCTGGCATTGAGCGCCTATGTTCTCGTTGTGGATATTAGACCATCTGTTTTACGGGCGGTCATCATGGCGTCCATGATCCTGATTGCCAAGGGCTGGGAAAAACAGGTTAATGTGTATAATTCATTAGCTGCCGCAGCGTTCATCCAGACATTAATAGATCCCCTGCAACTCTTCGATATGGGATTTCAATTGTCATTTACGGCGGTTTTTTCGATTGTTTATATTTATCGTCGCTTGGAAGTATTGCTGCCGGATAAATTACATCCGAAGTCAGTGACGGTGAATTTTTTAAAGAAAATATACCAACTGTTTTTAGTCTCTCTATCTGCGTTGTTGGGAACACTGCCGATAACTGTCTATTATTTTCATCGGATACCTATTATTTCGCTATTATCCAATATTATTGTGATACCACTGATCAGTATAATAGGTGCGCTGGGATTTACCCAGATAATCCTTGGATTTTGCTGGCAGGGATTTAACGTGGTCTATGGCGAGGTGGAAACGCTTC
The DNA here is from genome assembly GCA_023133185.1 of Fidelibacterota bacterium. Taxonomy (GTDB): domain Bacteria; phylum Fidelibacterota; class UBA2242; order UBA2242; family UBA2242; genus UBA9312. The sequence continues at coordinate 450 of JAGLWX010000269.1, read as the reverse complement.
TGATCGGATTCATGCAGCGAATTATTCAATCTATTTCCCAAATACCATTTGCATACATTCAGGTGCCCCAAATATCACTGCTGACTCTGATCTTGCTATATGTCCTGATACTTGCATTGCTGAATTTTGACAGGCAAAAAGTACAGAAAGTGACAATAATTGGATTGTTGGTTGTAGCGAATATCTATATCTGGTCGGCTATTGCCGGATCATCTCAAATGACGATTACTTTCCTGGATGTTGGTCAGGGTGACGCGGCGCTTGTCGAATTACCGTCAAAAAGGACAATTCTCATTGATACAGGGGATCGAAACTATAGACGGGACTATGGGAAACTGGTAGTCTGTCCCTACTTGGAGCGTTGCGGCATACGGAAAGTCGATGTAATGATTCTCAGTCATCCTCACAACGATCATATCGGCGGAGCGCCGTATATTTTAAGACATCTGG
>JAGLWX010000268.1 GCA_023133185.1 Fidelibacterota bacterium | reverse complement strand
TGGAGGAGGTAAAGGTACTTCAGGTAGCACTGACGGTGCATCTGGTGACTCGGGTGTTTCCGATACTTCTAATTGTTCCTCAGGAGGTCGCTCAGGAGTTAGTCCCTCGAAATCAATCTTTGCCAGTTCTGCTTCATCCTGAAGACCGGGCTTGTTAGTTAAATTTAAACGTAACATTAAACGCCCCCTGGCATTTTACGAATCATCAAACCCATCAAGTCAATAAATTGGCACATAGCGCCAATTCCATTTCCATCATCTTCGTATAAATCAACAGGTTTATGATTTTCAAAGGGATCGATAGTTTTCATATTTTCTACATCATAGGTCAACAACATATTGAAAAATTCAGAGTCCACCTCATGACTATAGTAATAAAGCCGGTCAACGGCGCTAAGCCCTTCTGCTTCAAAAGTCCGAATACCATTAAGCCCCGCGACAACCTTTTCACCAATATCATCAGATGATGTGCTGCTGAGAATTGAATAATTTTCAAGATCGCTGAATTCAAATCGAACCAGCTGGCGAAATTCACCGGAGTCAATGACTAATAGAGAATGTTTTTGCTCTCCAACCAGCCAGACTGCCCATCTCTCATCCGAACCTATCTTTTCCAACCGTTCCAATGCACTGGCAGCGCTAAGTATATTGACATCCATAATATGAATATTGAAACCGGATGGTTCCGCAGCGTTTAATAATAATTTACCAAGGTCTTTAAAGTAGGATGCTGATAAATATTCCTGACCTGATCCACCCTGTCTTTGTAATAAATAATGCTGGATGAATTTCTGGTCGGCAACGGGACCCAACCGTTGTGTTGCATTCCAGTTGAGCGCTTCTTCAATATTTTCTCTGGAAAGACCTGAATCAACTTCCTGGCGGCTCAGATCAAACCACTCCACGGGAAGCGCAATGGCAACATATCGATCCGGTACCGGAAGATCGGTACGGATTTCCTGGAACACTTGCTGAAGAGCGCTTGATAATTGCGGATTGGTAATATTTTCAGGAGTAAACGGTGTTGAAAGGGTCCTTTTCCGGACTATTTCAATAGTATAGTCTCCATCGGTTTTAATTAATTGACCGAACCTGACAAATTCACCTGAGAGACTTATACATATCATTTTAGACCCGGATTAAAATAATTTATCTGTCCCAGCTTTTTTGATCGTCTTCGATCCAGCCGTGACAGGTATCTTTAAATGCGAAAAAGAGATAACGTGACTCCTTATATTCACCCTTCAATGGATCTTTGATCTTATAACTACCGGAATCTGTCGTAACAATAAATTGTTCATCAATCAGTAGGTTATATGCCAGTTTGTCAACAAGGTAGTATGGACGATAGTACGTATTTTCAGATATTCGTTCCGTAGTTTCTTTACCGACGACATCACGATAGGAGGAATCAGACTGAATTTGTCTCCATCTATGTGAAAGAACATAAACCGTATCATATGTAAAAAGTTCCGTATTCCATTTTGTCACTTTAAAGGTAGTATCAATCAGCGTATCTTTCTTCTTATAAGAAAAGGCAAAAGTCGTATCAAA
>JAGLWX010000267.1 GCA_023133185.1 Fidelibacterota bacterium | reverse complement strand
TTCACATGCTAATTTGCGACAGAGCTCGCGCCACCCGGCGAATCCTTCTCCAGAGTCAAAGGTCAGGACATTCGATATAAAGGGATTATGCTGAAGTAATGGCTGAAACTCCACTTTTGTCAGACAATCGATCCGGGCGTCCGGAAATTTATTCCGCAGTACCCTGAAAACAGGCGTTAAGAATACAATATCGCCCAGCGAACTTAAACGGATTATCAATATATTTTGCGGATATCGCTCTAAACTCAATGAGTTCTTTCCCGGTTAAATTCAACAAATCCCAGTAATGACTGTTTGACATCCGAAGCCGGAAATAAATCCAGCGCTGCGCGCGCTTGATCTGAAATTTCTGTTAATTTTTGCTTCGTATAGGCGACGCCGTCATTTTCAACAATCAGTTCATTTATCTTTTTAACATCATCCGGCAGCAGACCGGCTCTGATCCATTCCCGGATTTCCCGGCTTCTATCTGAGTCCATTTTACTTAACACATGCAATAAGGGTAAAGTTATTAGATTCGATTTCAAATCCCTGCCAATCGGCTTGCCGATTTTATCCTCCTTGGCAGTGTAGTCGAACAAATCATCCTTGATCTGAAATGCAATCCCGAGATATTTCCCGAATATGTAGAGAGCGTCCGCCTGTTCCTGACTTGCTTCCACCGATAAGGCGCCGACTTTACAACTGCTTGCAAACAGCGAGGCGGTTTTCAGCCAGATCATACGGAAATAATTATCCTCATCCATACCGTTGTTTGAACTTTTTTCCAATTGAAGGATTTCTCCGGAACTCAGCGATTCGGATGTTTTTGACAGCAATTCCAGCGCTTCAAAATTGCGCAGCCGCAGCATATTGGTCAGCGACCGGCTGAACAGAAAATCTCCCATTAACACGGATACTTTATTCTTCCATACGGCATTGACCGAAGGTACTCCGCGGCGGATTCTCGCTTCGTCGATGATGTCATCATGAATTAAAGTTGCCGTATGAAGGATCTCCACCAGCCCGGCGGACACAATCGTAGCGTCATTAGGCTCGCCACACAGCTTTGCGGATAACAGAACCAACAACGGTCGGATTCGTTTACTGTTTTGATCGAGAATGTATCGTGAAATTTCATTAATCAGTCCAATATCCGATTGCAGCGCCGATTCAAATTCTTTATAAAATAATTTCAGCTCTTTTTGAACCGGTTTGGCTAATTGCCCGATAGGATTTGCCATATTTATCCTTCTAAGTGGTGATTATCCGAATTTTGCCTCGCGCCTTTCATCGCAACCCGTGAAACAATTATACTGAATTCATAAAGGAAAAACAGGGGAATTCCCATCATCAACATGCTCACCGGATCGGGCGGCGTTATAAAGGCTGCTAAAAATAAAATAATGATTATGGCATAGCGCCAGCTTTTTCGTAAAAACATTGGCGTAATCAAGCCCATTTTTGTCAGGATAAATGACGCCACTGGCATTTGAAAAATAAAACCCGACGCGACCATAAGCTGGAGTACAAATTTTGCGTAGTAATTGATCGATATGTTCTTCTCAACTTCGGGTATGCCTACTGCAATCAGAAACTTGATCGCAAAGGGAATTAAGACAAAATATGCGAATAAAACTCCTGCTAAAAAAAACAGCGTAACGCTCAACACCAGCCAGGGTCCCCAGCTTTTTTCATTGGGATAGAGACCGGGCGCCACAAACGCCCAGAATTGATAGGCGATCACCGGAATCGAAAAGACAATACCCATAACCAGCGCCACGCCGAACTTGAGCATCAGCATTCCCTGAACTTTCAGAACCTGTATCTTCATATCCGGTTGCAGCATTTTGGAAGGTTTGATTAGAAGTTCGATAAATATATCGGAAACCAAAAATGTCAATACCATGAAGATAATGACGCTGAACAATGCCTTTAACAAGCGCCAGCGCAGCTCTTCCAGATGGTCCAGGAATCCCATCTCCGTCATATTCTTGTCTTTGGATTTCGATTTGTCTGATCTCATGTATCTGTTGTTCAATAACTATCAGTAAAAAATATCCCTTAAATATAATTATCCCAAACCATAAAAACATTGTTTATTGAATGACTGAAGTTACCCCGAAATTTTAGTGTTGTACCTAATATTATATCGAGATGATATAACATTCCCTTACATCCTCCGGCAGCTGCCAGAAGGGGAAAGAGGGGAGGTCGATTGGAATCTTCATGAAATAAGGCTTTTTCCGTCTCAAGTTTCCTGAATTACTATTAAACAACTTATTCCCCTCGAGATGTCCTTGAAACAAGCCCCTTGCCACGCTCGTTCCCAAGCCCCAGCTTGGGAATGTTAGAGAAGAATGTATTTTTCGTTATAAAACCAAGGCTTTGCAACAAGATAGGACATGAGAGTTATTGACAGTATAAATTTTCCAACAAGCAGTAAGATTGCTTGAGGAATAAAAATATATTCTATTAAAATTTATCTTCTATCCGAATTCCTTCACGAATTCGTCATAGTTCGTAATGATCAACTGGCGCCCTCTGCGCTGGATCCAGCCTTTTCTCTCGAGCAGTTTCAACATCCGTGAAACCGTCTCACGGGACGTTCCCGCCATGTTGGCGACATCCTGCTGGAATGGAAGATTATCAATAATGACCTGTCCCAATTTGATAACGCCAAGGTCTTCCGCCAGACGGATGATGCTCATGGCAATGCGGCTCTCAGCATCGCTTAAGGACAACCCCTCAATTTGCTGATCGGATCTTCTCAGACGAATAGCAAGTTCCTGAAGCAGCGCAATCGCGATCTTCGGATGTTTTTCCAGCAGATCCAGAAAATCCCCTCTTTTCAGGACAAATACTTCCGAATCCTCAAGCGCGATCACATTAGCGGAGCGGCTTTCACCATCAAAAATAGACATCTCGCCAAAAAAGTCGCCATCTCCGAGGATCGACAAAATCACTTCGCGTCCATCATCACTCAGGCGCGTGATTTTCACACTACCCTGATTAAGAATAAAAAGGGTGTCTCCCACATCCTCTTCCATCAGGATCATGTTATTTCGTTTATAGAGGCGTTTTTGCATTAAACTGAAGATTTTGTCGAGAATCTCATCTCTCAGATCAGCAAACATTGGAATATTTTTTAGCACAGAGTCATTCATATCGTTTTATCTCCTTCAAAAAATAGTGGGCATCACCCTAAAAAACAAGAAAAAGTTTCACAGCTTTAATCTTGTCCTTTAATTTAGCTTTTTTCTTTAGTCGATTCTTTTGTTTTAGTCAACTTTTTAAGAATACCGGGAACCATATCAATAACTTTCGCCAGGCTGCGGTCTTTTAAACTGTGTACCCGCACATTATCATCTTCGATTATGATAATCGCAACCGGTTCGATGATTGCTCCACCGCCGGTACCGGTTCCACTGTCTTTATCGTCTTTTGATTTACCTCCCCCGGCGGCAAAACCGAAGGAAATTTTAGTAACCGGAATGACAGTTGAATTGCCCGCCTGGATCGGTTTGCCTATGACAGTTTCCGAATCAACCAGGTCTTTCAATTTTCCTAACAGCGTATCTATCAGGTTTTCAACCATTACGAACCTCCTTTTTTCTTGCGAATTCGTCGCTTGTAATATTTATATACAAAAATAAGAATTTGAATGTATTGATACAAATGAATTAAACCGCCAATTTCAATTTTTCCCCAAATTCCGGGTTGTGTAAAATTCGCCCGTATGTTTATCCGTTTCAAATAGTTAGTAGTGTACATGAGCATATAATATGTCGAAAGAAAGAAACCTGTCGCAGCGGGATTTTTAAAACCGACGGACAGATCTCCGTCAATTGTCTTAAATTGAATCGGTTTTATAATTTTTGGCGCTACTTTTCCGGCAAATGAAATCCAGTCAATTACCGATAATTTGGAAGAATCCTTTTTCTTTTTAGTTTTTTTTTCTTTTTTCTTTGGTTTTGGTTTTTTTGCGGGCTCATCGAGAGATTTTTTCAAAACAGGCGCTTTAACCATAAGCAATGCCGCCGAAACACTGATGGTATTGTTCTCCCAGCGCAGAAAAAAACGTAAAAATCCGTTGATGAATGATACAACAGCCCGTAGCTGTTTTTGATCATCTTCAAACGTCCCGCTGACCTTGAAACGAGTCGGGAAAATAAGTATCAAGAGGGACAATCCTAGCAGTGACACAAAGATGGTAAGGATTATTTTTATTATCAAAATTAGCGTCAAGAGTGTTTTTTCCTTTGATATTCAGGATTGATATAAATAAATTTGCAGAATGTTTGAAAACTTTGGAAAGGAGTTTAATGAGCAAGAATTTATCAGTCCAGAAACGGATTCGCCAGGCAGAAAAAGCCAGACTGCGTAATAAACATTACAAATCTTTAATGAAAACAATGGTAAAGAAGGTACGAGCTTCCAACACCAAAGATGAAGCAGAAACTCTCTTCCGTGAAGCGGTTTCAATAATCGACTCCATTGCCGGTAAAGGAATTATCCATAAAAATAACGCAGCCAATAAAAAATCCAAACTTGCTGCTCACGTCGCAAAATTAGCATAATTTTTTAATCAACTTTATTCAACTGTCTGTCCTGTAGTTCGGAGCTTCCTTGCTGATCTTAATATTGTGGGGATGGCTCTCCTGAATCGAGGCAGACGTTATTTTTATAAACTCGCTCTTCTGCTGTAATTCTGAAACATTCCGGGCGCCGCAATAGCCCATGGATGCCCGCA
>JAGLWX010000266.1 GCA_023133185.1 Fidelibacterota bacterium | reverse complement strand
ACAATTCCCTCAATACCTTCGGGAACAAGTTTTTTCATATCTTCAGAATCCTGAAAGTAGCGGTCTTTGCTGCCTTTTGCCATCGCCGCAATCGATCCCATACCGCGGTATGTTTTATACACACGTCCCTCGTATAAGACCGTTTCGCCCGGACTTTCATCCATACCAGCCAAAAGCGATCCGAGCATTACAGTACCGGCGCCTCCGGCAAGGGCTTTGGCAATATCTCCCGAATAGCGGATGCCACCATCGGCAATGATAGGAATACCGGCTTTTTCGGCTTCCGTTGCACATTCAATAATAGCCGTCAGTTGAGGTACTCCGACTCCGGCAATGACCCTTGTTGTACAGATAGCACCGGGACCAATTCCCACTTTAACCGCATCAGCGCCAACATCGAGTAGAGCTTTCGTCGCCTCCTTTGTCGCCACATTACCCGTAATTATATCAATTTGAGGAAATAATTGTTTTAATTTATTTACAGCTTTTACCACGCCTGATGAATGACCATGCGCTGTATCCACAACCAGCACATCCACTTCTTCCGCGATAAGCCGCTCTGCCCGTTCCAGGAAATCACCGGAAACTCCCACGGCAGCGCCGACTCGCAGACGTCCCAGAGAATCTTTGACAGCGTTTGGAAATTTCTTTTTCTTTAAAATATCTTTAACGGTAATTAAGCCTTTTAATCTACCTTCATTATCCACCACCAACAATTTTTCAATCCGGTGACGTTGCAGAATTTCTTCTGCCTCTTCCAGGGTGGTTCCAACCGGCGTTGTCACTAAATTTTCCCTGGTCATCCGTTCGGAAATAAATTGATCAAGATTCGTCTCAAAACGGATATCCCGGTTAGTTAAAATACCTGTTAACTGACCGTCGTCAACAATCGGAATCCCGGAAATGGAATATTTTGCCATAATGTCGAGAGCTTTACGAATAGTATTGCCGGAAGACAGCGTAATGGGATTGACGATCATACCGCTTTCCGACCGCTTGACACGGTCCACTTCGGAAACCTGTTCGTCGATCGTCATGTTTTTATGCAGTATTCCGATGCCACCTTCCCGAGCAATCGCGATTGCCATATCTCCCTCAGTCACTGTATCCATGGCAGCGCTGATCAGAGGTATGTTCAGATTGATATTTCTGGTAAGCGGCGCCGCCAAGTCAACCTGTTTGGGCAGCACATCGGACTTTGCCGGCACCAACAGAACATCATCAAATGTTAAACCCTCGCGACTTACTTTTTTTATCATATTAACACCTATTCATTTTTTTATCTGATTCGCAACTATTCGGACCTGTTCGATAAAATTCCGATCACCATAAAAGTCATCTATCTTTCTCAAATCTTTATAAAACAGGCGGTCCTTATCAAGATGGGACACCAGCGACCGGACTTTTTCATAACCAATCTTCGTTCCGTCACCATTTGCTAAATTCTTCCGGTAATCGATTCCCTGAGCAGCTGTCAGGAATTCGATCCAGATGACCTGGTGGATATTTGCAACAATCTGCAGAAGCTTCAATCCTGCATTTGGCGCCATACTGACATGATCTTCCTGGTTTGCCGAGGTGGAAATCGTTTCAACGGAAGCGGGATTTGATAATGTCCGGTTTTCGGCGCATAATGCCGCAGCTGTGACATGGACGATCATAAACCCTGAATTAATGCCGCTCGTATCCACCAGAAATGCCGGCAGACCACTCATTGTAGTATCGGATAAAGTTGATATCCGCCGCTCGCTCATATTCCCCAACTCCGTCAACGCAATAGATAAATAATCCGCTGCCAACGCAATCGGTTCCGCATGGAAATTCCCACCGGATAAAATCTCATCAATTTCAGGAAACACCAGCGGATTATCGGTGACAGCCTGGATTTCATAATCGACAGTAGTTTCCACAAATTGAATTGTGTCAAGCACAGCGCCCAGAACCTGCGGTGTACAACGGAAACTATAGGGATCCTGAACTTTATTACAATCCACATGGGAATGAACAATCTCGCTATTTCTCAGAAAATTTCTCAGATGCCTTGCAACTACCTGCTGTCCTTTTTGTCTCCGTACCACCTGGATTTGATCCCGGAACGGCGTATCCGTCGCCAAAACAGCTTCGACGCTCATCGCCGCAGCAAGTTCTGCCAATATAAATAAATCCCGGACCTGTGATAATGCACAAGTAATCAACGCGGTTGAATACTGGGTTCCGTTAATCAATGACAAACCGTCTTTTGGTCCCAGAGTAACTGGAGTGTAAACACCCTGTGCAACTAACTTTTCCGCTTGAAAGACCTTGCCCTGATATTCAACTTCGCCTTCTCCAATCAGCGGTAAACACATATGAGCCAGAGGCGCCAGATCGCCACTGGCGCCCACAGATCCCCGTCGTGGAACAACCGGAATAATTTGTTTATTGAGCAATTCCACCAGCTTTTCAATAACTTCCAAAGAACATCCGCTATAGCCTTTTGACAGATTCTGAATTTTCAGGTACATCATCAGGGCGACAATGTCAGAACTGATCGGGTCACTGACGCCACAAGCGTGGCTGCGTAGTAAATT
>JAGLWX010000265.1 GCA_023133185.1 Fidelibacterota bacterium | reverse complement strand
GTTCTCCTTTTGAGATTTGATCACCAATTTTTTTCTCAATCATGATCCCGACTTCCGGTTTGATCACATCCTGTAAATTCTTACGTCCGGAGCCCAATGACAGCGCCGTCATGCCGATTGCGTATGAATCAATTTCTTTAACATAGCCATCCTGACCGGACAGCGCCGGTTTAATAACTGCCGCCTGTTTGTACTTTTCCGGATGTTGGATCATGTCAATATCACCACCCTGTTTCTCAACCATCATCAGAAATTTTTCATAAGCGGCGCCGGATTGAATGGTTTTCTCCAGTAAATGTACCGCTTTATCAAAGTCCTTTTCGATACCGGACAACACTACCATCCAGGCGGTCAGATGCAGGGTAACTTCCACCAGATCAGCCGGTCCGCCGCCTTTCAACACATCAATGGATTCCACTACTTCCAGCCAGTTCCCGACGGCTTTTCCGAGGGGCTGATTCATATCTGTGATCACCGCTTTGACCTTTAACCCAAATTGCTGACCCACATTTTTCAACTGTTTAGCCAATCGCTGACTCTGATTGTATTCAGATAAAAAAGCCCCGTTGCCGGTTTTGACGTCCAGCACAAGACCGTCGATGCCTTCCGCAATTTTTTTACTTAAAATACTGCCGCAGATCAGCGGAATTGATTTCACAGTCGAAGTCACATCCCGCAGGGCGTACATTTTTCTATCTGCCGGTACAAGTTCCTTAGTTTGCCCCCCCATAGCCAGACCGTATTCCTCTACGAGCCGGATAAATTCCTTTTTGGGCAGCATTACATTAAAATTCGGGATGCTCTCGAGTTTATCCAGCGTTCCGCCGGAATGTCCCAAACTCCGACCGGATATCATCGGCACAACACATCCGACGGCATTCGCCAGCGGCGCCAGGATCAGAGAAACTTTATCACCCACGCCTCCGGTACTGTGTTTATCCACCTTGAATGCTTCGATATGAGATAAATCGATAGTTTCACCGGAGTGCAGCATGACGTCCACCAATGCAATGGTTTCACGATCGGTCATTCCCTGAAAGTTGACCGCCATCAGCCAGGCAGCCATCTGGTAATCGGGAATATCTCCCTTGACGTATGCGCCGATAAAATCTTTGATCTCATCCGTTGTATGTTCATTGCCCATTTTCTTCTTTTCAATTAAATCTGTGGGGATCATAATATGCTCCGTTTAAATAAAATCAGGTTTGTTTTATCTGTTTGGATTTTCTTTTGAATATCCTGAATAACTTCGAAAAATCCACTACTTTCTGCTCCCAGGTTGCATAATAAATCAAATAGGCGCCCACCAGCGACAGCAGGATATTGGGAGTCCACATCGCCCAGAAGGGCGAAATGATCACCATGTCCGCCAGCTCCTCGCCACCGATTAAAAATACATAATAGGTCAAAAAGAAAATAATGCTTAGCGTGGCAGCCATTGTAATGCCTCCGCGCCGGGTCATGACTCCCAATGGAGCGCCCAGTAAAACGAATACAATACAGGCAAAGGGAATGGAAAATTTCTTGTGGATTTCAACTTCATACTTGTTGATCTGCTTCTGATAGCTCTTAGCCAGTTTAAATTCACCTTTTAGCCTGGTATAAATAGAATTCAGCCGCCGATTTTTAGTTTTAGCTACAGCAGATGATAAATCTGTAAGGTTTTGCTCTCTCTTCAAATCAATGATTTTCTTGATCTCGGCAATATTAAATACAACCGTTGTATCAAGTTCTTTTTCGATTAATTTTTGGATTTTACCATAGATTTTGTCGCGCTCAAGGGTATATTTTTTCACATTCTTCCGCATCATACCGATAGTCATTTCCCGGTCGCCCCTCCGGGCGGATTCCCGGCGTTCCAGCATTAGATTATCTACCGGTATGGCGATGCGGTGTTTTTGAAAATCAGTACGCCGGTAATCTTCTAGGTTTTCCAGGTCCAGTTCGTGAATCTCGCCGGAAAAAAGCGTAAAAAGAACTGTGTTACCGTCCACCTCCACATACCCACTATCCGCATAAATGGTCGTTTGGACCGAGTGCGAGTCTTTGCTGTAAATTGTCAATTTCCGCAAATGATCACCGGATTTCCCTTTGACATAAATGGAGTAATCGGGGATATCATCCATGAAATAGCCGGGTTCAATATTCAAACCGGGACGCTTTCGATAGATATCCCCCGACAGTAATCTGGCTTTATGGTTAAAATCCGGCAGGATATTATTATGAAAAAACACCATAAAAACCGCCACTACAATTCCAAAAATGATACCGGGTCCTAAAATCGTCAAAAAACTGATGCCGCTGGCGCGCATCGCCGTGATCTCATTGTCTTCCGCCAGTCTGCCGTATGCCATCAGCGAAGCAACCAGCACCGCCATGGGAATCGACATAGCGATAATCCAGGCGAGGTTCAAATATAAAAATTCGAAAATCACCGCCCCCGGCAATCCTTTGCCCAACAGCCTGTCAACTGACTTTATCAGAAAATTCGCCAACAGGACAAATGTCACCACGCCAATGGAAAATAAGAAGGGAAACAACAGTTCTCGATATATGTATCTGGCGCCGATCCAGGCGCCGCTAAAGGAGATACATTTTTTAATTACTCGCTTCATTTAGTGAAATATACATTAATCGTAAAATTTTTCATAAGCCTTATTATAGTGAAAAACGGTTAAAAAGAAAATGTCCAAATTATCTATCTTAATGAGGTTTTCTGAAGTTACCCCGAAATTGTGAATCCCTTACAGCGCAATATTTTGTATTTTAAGATGATAAAACACATTGACAAGTGGAATAGAAATTTAGGAAAGTTAAGATGGAAAATGCCTTATTTCATGAAGATTCCAATCGACCTCCCCTTTCCGA
>JAGLWX010000264.1 GCA_023133185.1 Fidelibacterota bacterium | reverse complement strand
GGGGTTCGAATCCCCGGGGGCCCACATTAATCAAAGTACAAGTAATAATTCAAAATTATAAACTCAGTAAATCGATTTTTATTACATTGCAGAAAACGTGCTTTTAAATATTAAGTTTCATCGATATTTCTGTTCTCTTCCTTAATGGTGATGTGATGTTCAATCTTTTGAAGACTTTGAGTTTTTACGGTCTTTCACTTTTCATTATCTTCTGGAAAAATTCATAGCATTTATTTAATGATATTTTAAAATTTATATGTTATATTCACATATAAATAAAAGAGAGGGATCAATGGAAAAAAAAGTGGCAAGTAAAAAAGGCTTAGAATCTAAAGTAATTCACCCGACTATTAAATATCCCGATGACCTTTTTGTCAGGTATATTAATTATGCATTATTCACCATCACAGATAGAGATTTGTCTATTGATGTCGGATTACGCCATATTCATAATGGAAATGAAGAAGTGCAAATGGTTGAAAGACTTATACTTAGTCCACAACATGCTAAAATGTTTTGTATTAAAATGAAAGACATGGTTGATCATTTTGAAAGTAATTTCGGTGAAATTGCTCTAGAGCCAATTAAAAAGAAATGAGTAGCCAGGTACTTAGTATATCTACTGATCCTGAAGGTAGAAATGTGACTTTACACCGTCACACATTTTATGGTCATATTCTTAAAAATCATCCTCAACCCTATATTAAACAGGAAAGCATACAGTCAACAATCGAAAATCCGAAACACATAAAAGAAAGTGAAACAGTTGAAAATTCTCTGATTTATGTATCGAGTACCACAGATAGTAAAGATTTTAATGTAACCACTAAGTTTGATTCTGATCTAAAAAGTGGCTATGTTACATCAGCGTATGTGAGTAAAAAGCCTAAAAAAGGTTCAATTATATGGCCCAAATCTCTCTAAGAAAAGAAAAAATAAATTTATCGTATGACAAAAACGCCGACGTTCTCTATCTGTCTTTTGGCACACCTTCTAACTGCGATATATATCCTATTACAGATTCTGATTTAGTCAGGACAAAACCGGACACAAATGAAATTATTGGTATTACTATTATTGGTTTTAGTGAACGTTATCATATTTCCCCTCCTAAAAGGATAAATAAAAAATTGTCAAGTGTAATCAATTTACTTGTCGATAAATTTAATCATGAATACCAATACTAAATTTAGCATTTTATTAACATTATTTGTATCGTTCTCGTTTTAAAATCATTTCCCTCATAATCCGTCGGTTCGGGGTTCGAATCCCCGGGGGCCCACATCACCTATTTTGTTTACATATTAAAAGCCGAGATCGAAGACTGGTATTACATTGGGATATCAGCCAATCCTGAAGCAAGATTACAAGCTCATAATACTGGTAAGGTACGATCAACCAAAAATAGAAAACAGTACAAGATTTTACTAATCAAGGAATTTCCCGATTAATCCGTCGGTTCCGGGTTCCGTCATATAGGCAAGTATATCAGTCATTGTGAACAGAATAAATCGGCAAAAAGTCATTAATCATTTTAGATTAAACGGATTACTGTGTTAAATTAGATAAACAAATGAATAATTGATAGGACTACAGGAGAAAAAATGGCACGAAACGAAGAACTGTATCAGGCAATTTTAAAAGGCAATCGCAACAAGGTCCAGGAAATTTTTCAGGAGGCGATCGATCAGGATAAAGACGTTAGCAAATTATTGGACGATTCTATGATTCCCGCCATGCGCGAAATGGGCGAAAGATTTTCCCGCAATGAGATTTATGTTCCGGAAATGCTGATCGCAGCCCGGGCTATGCAAGCCGGGTTAACATTGATTGAGCACATTCTGGCGAGAAACAACTACAAATCTCTCGGCACGATTGCCGTTGGGACTGTGAAGGGTGATCTCCATGACATCGGTAAAAACCTGGTCGCCATCATGCTGAAAGGCGCCGGATATGAAGTCATCGACCTGGGAACCAATTGCAGCGTTGAAAAATTCGGTGAAGCAGTCACAGCCGGCGCCGGGATTGTCATGTGCAGCGCCTTATTAACGACCACAATGATCTATATGGAAGAAGTAGTTCGTTATTTTAAGGACAACAATAATGTTAAAGTCGTGATTGGCGGCGCACCGGTTACCCAGGACTATGCTGATTCCATCGGCGCTCATGGTTATGGTCACGACGCTAACGAAGCTGTCAAGATTGCTGAGCGACTGACTAACGCCATTGTATAAATCTATCAAATATCAAATTTCAAATTTTCTTTGTGTCTCTGCCTTTATGCGGTGAACTATTACAACATAAGCAATTATTTCGACCCATTATTTGGGTCCATTTGTATGAACTCGTGGTTCAATCATTGACCGCCTTGAATAACGCCACAATATTCTCCGGGCGAATATCTGCCATGATATTGTGAACATGCTGAAAGACAAAGCCGCTTCCTTTGCGCATAATTTCAACTCGTTTCCGCACATGCTGCGCAACTTCCTCAGGGGTTTGGTGAGGCAGAATATCCCGGGTGTCGCAACCGCCGCCCCAGAAGCAGATGCGGTTACCGAATTTTTTTTTCAACAATTCCGGCTCCATACCGCTACAGGAAATCTGCACCGGGTTAATCATCTCCAGACCGGCATCGATCAGATCGTCTAATAGCGGTTCAATCGCTCCACAGGAATGCAGCATGATTTTCACGTCGCTCAGGTCTTTGACCCGTTTCCACAGACGCTGTTGAAAAGGTTTGTAAAATTTCCGGTACATGGCATTGGAGAAAAAAGGGCCGGTTTGAGTTCCGAAATCATCCCCGAAGAGGATCACGTCGATATAATCACCCACCACTGCCAACCACTTTTCCAGATTTGCCAGATGAATTTCATACAATTTTCTTGATAAACGCAGAACCGCTTCGGGATAGAGTCCCATATAGGTCAGATAATTGTCCATCCGGAACAGAAATTGTGGAATCTCAAATAAATTACCACCGAAAAGACCGACAATAGCTTTATCGGTGGATTGCCGCAGTTTCCGGGCGCCGTCAGCCAGATTTTTCAAACCTGTTTCATCCATTGGCAGATGTGCGCCGGGAGTGGCAATTCCCGTCCACATGGAATACTTGAATTGTTCTTTGATATCAGCAAAATCTTCATTTTTAAAATCCCGGTCTGCCATGGGAAAGTAAATCTGTTCCATGAAGGACATTCCCTGCTTCTGAACCGCCAGCTCCCGTCCATCTTCCGCTAGTAAATACCACTCTCCGGCTTTTTCTTCCAGTTGAATATAATTGGGAACTTTACAGGGCGTCCCGTCCGGCAGAACCCAGTCCTTCCAGTCGTTTTCGTCCAATAGAAACCCTCGTCCCATTTCGATCACATCGACTTCCATTTCATCCAGAACTACCGGCTCGACAATCGCCAGCTGTTGAGGAAGATCGTAAACATAGATCGCGCCTTCGCGAATGCCCATATATTCTTTCAGACGGGCATAGGCAATAGCCATGATCCCTGAAGAACGGTGCCCGCCAAAGTCAATAGGAATCCGGTCAACCGGTTCATGATTTATCGCCGCCAGAACACGCTCTCGTGAATTCATAAAAATTATTCCTTACAGAAACTTAAAGGATCCACACCATCCAATATTTTCATAAAAGGCAAATATCGTTTCATAATCACCTAAATTGAGCGATTCTGAACATGACAATGTCGATTCTTTCAATGACTCACTCCTACCTATTTGGTTTACCACATTTATTTCATTTCACAAACAAGAGTGTTTGTGTTACATAAATCACTCAATTTAGGAATCAATTAATATCAATCGATTTTCTTAACAAACTTCCGCATTTCTACAACCATCGCCGCACTATGAGTATTACTGTTGGTTTCCAGGTCAATGTTCGTGCTGTTTGACATTAAAGCGCTGATGCGGCGGATGTTTTGCAAGTCGTGGATTTCGTCTTTTGAGGCGCTGATCAGCAATGCAGGAATTTTTATGTCCGGCAGGCGATCCCAGATAGCATATCGGACAAAAGCGAGAGCGGCTTTCTTCAGTTTCCAGGGATCAGCGGTATCAATGTTAAGGCAATATTTCTCATACTGAGCCTGATCACTCTGAACATCCAGCCTAAAATTACGCAGATACCACTTGATAATCGGTTTAAAAACCAGATAAAGCCGTGGCGGAAATAAACGCATCACACATTGCCAGAATTTCGGAATATAAAAAACGGCATTGACTCCGATCAGCACCATGCAAAGCGGCTGACGGGTCAGAAATCGGCAGCTGTCAACAATTGTTGTAGATCCCAGTGAACTACCATAAAGGATAAAGTCCCTGTCTTTTAGCCTAAAAAAGTCAACCAGTGATGAAATATCGCGGGCGAAATCCTCAACCTGATAATGAACTTTACCGCTGACGGTTGATGAAATTTTCTCGCGGGTCTCAACGTAATGAATTGTAAAGTCCCGGCTCATTTCGATCAGTACTTCTTTCCAGCCGGACATCAGCGAAATCCAACCCGGCACAAAAATAATCACAGGATTTTCTGCCACTTTCCGGGGTGAAAAAGATATTATCTTCAAAGTAACATTTTTATTGACGGGAACGTTCCGAACCCGGCAAGTAGTTTCGGGAGCGGCGAATTCAGAAAAATCTTCCATTATTGATAATAGTTCACCACTGTTTTCACGGAGTTACACTGAATT
>JAGLWX010000263.1 GCA_023133185.1 Fidelibacterota bacterium | reverse complement strand
CCGACCCGAAGACGATGCTTCCTGAGAATGATCCTGTGGTAGCCACCTTTGATGAGGTAGATGAAACCTTTGGCGGTGCCGAATTTGCAATGGTTATTCTGGATATGGGTGAAGTTTTCACCGTAGGCGCATTGCAGGAAATAGAACAGCTGACCAATGATTTAGAGAGAATGAAAGGGGTCAATTCTGTTTGGAGTATCACCAATGTTGAAGAGATCAAAGGAATCGAAGGCGGGATTGAGGTGGTAGAACTCATTGAGGAAATTCCAACAAGCGAATCAGAACTCCGGAAGTTGAAAATTAGAGTTTTATCTGATGATGACTATGCTGGACAAATCGTCTCAAAGAACGGGAAAATAGCACTGGTTCTTATCCAGTTACTCCCCAATACGGATAGAGATAGATTTATCCGCGATACCCGGAAAGTTATTCAAAAGCTTGGACTGTATAGAAAAGCGCATTTGACAGGTGAACCGGTAATCGGCACAGAGATCGGTAAAATGGTCAGGGGAGATATGTCAAAATTACTCCCCCTAGCTATTCTGGTGATGATTGCCATACTTTACTTCAGCTTTCGCAACATCAGGGGGGTTGTTCTGCCCTTGCTTATAGTTATCGTTACGGTTATCTGGACTCTCGGCTTGATGGGATATGTTGGCGTGTCCCTTTCCGCTATTGGTAATATCATACCAATTATAATTATCAGCATGGGAATAGCGGACGGCATCCATATTCTTGCCAGATACAGGGAGGAACTTTCACTGGGCTTTGACAAATGGAAGGCGCTGACTACAACCATTGTTGCAGTCGGACTGGCTTGTTTCCTGACATCCATTACTACTATGATTGGCTTCGGTTCCCTTTATACTTCATCCCTGCGCATGATTAAGGATTTTGGGTTATTTACTGCAATTGGAGTGGGCATTGCCTTTATCATTACAGTTACGCTTTTCTTAGCGTTTCTGTCTTTGCTCAGTCCCCACAAAAGAGAGCTTGATAAAAAACGAAGAGTTTTCCTGAAGGGGATTTTAGTGAAATGGGCAGATTTCATAGTGGGTAAAGCGAAAACAGTATTGACAGTAGCCGGTTTGTTGATTTTGTTAGCCTGTGTTGGGATTCTGTTCATAAGCACCGAAACGGATTTCATAAATTTCTTCAAGCTGGATAGCCCGGTCAGATTAGCTTATAATAAGATGAAAGAGAACTTCGGAGGTGTCGAGTTTATTCAGGTTGTGGTGAAAGGCAATATTCAAGACCCAAAAATTCTACAGAAGATGGAAAGTTTTCAAAAAGAAATTAAGAAGATTGAAACATTAGATAAACCCACTTCCGTCGTTAATCTTCTGCGGAAAACCAACAAAGCACTACACGAGGGGGAGTCGGAGTATGAAATTCTTCCTGAAACAGAAGAAGAAGTCGCCCAGTATCTTTTGCTTCTATCCATGGGAGGCTCAGACCAACTGGATAATATGCTCTCCTTTGAATATGACCAGGCTCTAATCCAGGCAAGAATGGCAAGCTACAAAAGCTCAGAACGAGATAAAATGATTAATGAGGTGGAAAAGGCAATTGAAAAACATTTTAGCAACGATGTTGAAGTCGTGTTAACAGGCTCACCGGTAATGGACTTCACAATGGTCAAGCTGATGGTAAAGGGCCAGCTGCAAAGCTTAGCCCTAGCAATTTTGTTTATTTTTGTTTTGATGGTTTTCCTTTCTCGATCATTAAGTTACGGAACATTCTGTACCATACCTGTTTCTCTTACTGTTATTTTAAATTTCGGGATAATGGGTTGGTTCAAAATACCCCTGGATGTTGCTTCAGCGGTAATTGCCAGTGTTGCTATCGGAATCGGAATAGATTATGCCATTCACTTCTTCAGCCGCTATAAGGAAGAACTTGCCATCGGCAAAAGCGCTGAGGAAGCGATAAGGATTACCATAGCTAATACAGGACAGGCAATATTTTATAATGCCATTGCCGTAGGGTTGGGCTTTTTGGTGCTGGTATTCGCATCTATGCCGCCGATGCAGCGCTTCGGCTGGATGATTGCACTAACGATGCTATTCTCATCAACTGCATCGATGACTGTATTGCCGGCATTATTGTTTTTGCGGGATAGGCGGAGAAAGAATGAAATTAAAAAACCAAATAAATTCCAATGAAAAATATTCATATATCAAACATTTATGACTTCGTAAAAAGTGTAAAATACTGTCATTCTGAACGAGGTACGAGTGAAGAATCTCTACTGAGTTCTCGCCCGACTGTTCCCGAAGGGCGGGCAGGTCGGAGATTCTTCTTCGCTTCGCTCATCAGAATGACACATATGATCACTTTTTACGAGACTATCAAACATTAATTTAAGGAGGCAGTTAATATGAGAATCAAGATTAGAAATTGGAATATTGCAATGATTAGTATAATCATAATCTTGCTAATATTAGTGCCATCATCAAACGCTCAGGATTTGACTGGAAATGAAATCCTGAAAAAAGAAGATGAAAATCAGCCCAACACACAAATCATGGTCAGTGAGATGACTATTGTGCACAAATCCGGCGCTAAGCGGGTTCGGACCATAAAAGTCTGGGTGAAAGGAGACGATTCCACTTTTGTACGCTTTCTTACCCCGGCTAACGTAAAAGGTACCAGTTTTCTTTCGCTGAATGATAATGACTGGCTATATTTGCCGGCGCTAAAGAAAGTGCGCCGTATTGCCACCAAAGACAAGGGCGGCAGTTTTATGGGCAGTGATTTCAGTTATGATGACGTCGGTGGTATGTCTCTGGTAGACGACTACAATGCCAAATTACTCGACACCGAAAAATATAAAGATCGTGATTGTTATGTCCTGGAACTTATTCCCAAAAATCCGGCAGAGGTAACTTACAGTAAACAGAAACAATGGATTGATAAGGAAAATTTTTACTCATTAAAAACCGAGTATTACGATTTGCACGGCGATTTGCTTAAAATTTTCTATTCATCAAATATTGAACAAGTGGACGGTTTTTGGATCACAAAAAGAAATGAAATGCAAAATGTGCAAAAGGGCAGCAAGACGATTATCGTTAATAAAGAAATTCAATTGAACAGCGAGATACCGGATAAAATGTTCACTACCCGTCAGCTGGAAAGAAAATAAGGAATATCCAATGTTAAATAAATTGCACTTTTTATTAGCAACTCTCTTTTTGATTACTTGGAATCTCAATGCCCAAAATAC
>JAGLWX010000262.1 GCA_023133185.1 Fidelibacterota bacterium | reverse complement strand
CCCGGTGAAGGTATTGGCAGATATGAAGCTCCGCGAGGAGAGGTGTTTCATTATATTCGCTCAGATGGGACGAATCGACCAATCAGGCATAAAGTCCGGGCTCCCAGTTTTGTCAACATTCCTACTTTTACCGCTTCATGTAAAGGTATTCCAATCGCAGATGCATTAATCACTCTGGCAGCGGTGGATCCATGTTATTGTTGTACCGAGCGATCAATAAAGATCATCAATCAGAAACATGGTTCTCAGCCGATTGATCTATTAAAATCCTCACGTGAAAAAACAGAACGAATTCGGAGGGAAGTCCATGGCAATTAATGAATTAAGCCTTCTTGTTTTAGTACCGTTCATCGTTGCATTATTAAATATTTTCCTTCCGGTTATTCTAAGAAAGTTCCTTTCGGTAGCTGCCGTCGTATATCTTATTATTCTTAATTACCAATTATTTATTAATGTTGCACCGGATGCGTATTTATTTGATGTTGCAATATTTTCCGTTGATAAACTATCGCTCTTCATTCTGGCTTTTATTCAAATTCTCAGCATTATCATTCTTGTCTTTTCACTAAAGGGCGTCGATAAAGATAAGGAAAAGTCCTTTTTTGTTCTATACCCATTAACAGTTGCTTTTTGTAATGGTGTTGCTTTAAGCGTGAACTCGATCGGTTTACTGATTTTTTGGGGATTGACTGGAATAACACTCTACTTATTTGCTGTACTTGGCTCAAAAAAGGAATCACCTGATACAGCAAAAAAAACGATGATAATCGTTGGTGGAAGCGATGTATTTTTAATTTTAGGTTTAATCCTAATCTGGTATCTATCACCAGGTCAAAGTTGGAACCTTTTTGACGCTTCCATTAAACTGAGTGGTTGGGTATCATATACTGCTTTTTTCTGTATATTGATAGCAGCATTTGCAAAAGCCGGTGGTTTTCCGCTTCATAGCTGGGTACCGGATTTCAGCAAGGACTCTCCGGTAGAAAGCGCTGCATTTTTGCCGGCGTCACTTGATAAATTACTTGGAATTTATCTCCTATCACGTATGGTTATGTCAATGTTTGTACTTAGTCCAGTGATGTACATGATTATCATTACTTTAGGGGCTCTTACCGTAATTACAGCAGTTATGATGGCAATGATTCAACATAACGGTCGAAAACTACTTGGTTATCACGCAGTTAGTCAGGTTGGATACATGATTATGGGTGTCGGTAGTGGAAGTATCCTGGCTATTGTAGGTGGTCTATTCCACATGGTTAATCACACAATTTATAAATCAAATCTATTTCTGTCATTGGGAGCAGTAGAAAAACAAACCGGTTCAAATAACCTGGATGATCTGGGTGGCTTGGGAAGCAAAATGCCAATAACCTTTATAACCGCATTAGTTGGCGCTTTTGCCATTTCAGGTATTCCACCATTTAACGGCTTTTATTCAAAATGGATGATATACCAGGGTATTCTTGATATAGCAAAAACTGCGACACCCGGATATCAGGTTTGGTTGCTTGTTTGTCTGGTTCTGGCAGTTTTTGGCAGCGCGTTGACACTGGCAAGTTTTATGAAATTCATTCATGCTATCTTCCTTGGTAAAAGACCGAAAGTATTAGACAATGTTCATGAAGCTCCATCTAATCAATGGTTGGCAACGGGAATGTTATCTCTGATGTGTATTCTTTTTGGTCTGTTTGCTTTAGAGATTCCTTTGAAACGATTTATTTTGCCTATTATGTCTGAATATGGATTGGAAGTACCGGCCATGCTTGGTTATTATAATCCGTTACTGCTTATAGCATTATTTGGTTCGGTATTATTAATTGGTTTAGTTGTTTACTGGGGGACACGCAAAGTGCGTTTTGATGAAATTTATCTCGGCGGTATGGATGCACTAGAGCATTTCCGTGTTACGGGAACCGAATTTTACAATGAAATTCGAAATATGAAACCCTTAAAGGGATTATATGACGGAGCAGAGAAAAAATATTTTGATATTTACGACGTCAGTAGCAGATTCTCATTTTCCATTACTCGGTTCTTCAAAGCGGTACATAATGGACAACTGCAATTGTATAATCTCTGGATCATTTTAGGTATGCTAATTCTTTTATGGGTGGTATTATAAATGAAATTTAAACTCTATACAATTCCGGAGGTATAAATGCCTGTAGAAACCTGGTTGATCTTTAT
>JAGLWX010000261.1 GCA_023133185.1 Fidelibacterota bacterium | reverse complement strand
CCCTACTTATGGGTAAAGATAAGTTTACTAAGGGGGATTTACAAGGATTCCCCTCTAAAAAGAGGGGTGTCCGAAGGACGGGGTGTGTTACTCTCTAAAGTCGGGACAACTGTTAGAGACCATTTTATCCCACCGAATAAATTCCCCAGGGGGACAAGCGGTTTGTATTGCCGGGAGCATCAAATGTTTGCGGCTGAGTTACAAATAAAGATAAAAAGGCAAGGTATAAATTTTGATTTATTTCGTATATTTCAATATCTATATTTTATTAATTCTTAGAGCCTTAGTGTCTTTCCCCGAAGGGATTCGGAAGTGGCAAGATTTATGAATTAAACAGGTTAAAGTAAACAAATAGTCGTTTATAAAATAAAAAGACGAAACAGGAAACGTTTCGCCTTTCTGAAGATATTTTGTCGTTGACGGTCAGGCTTTGATGACCCAGAGTTTTACGGACGTCGTGATTTCCGAATGGAGTTTAATCGGAATTTCAAAAATACCGAGAGACTTGATTGGTTCCTCAAGCATTATCTGGCGTTTATCGATTTCATAGCCTTTATCTTTCAATTGCTGAGCAATTTCCAAAGATGTAACAGCGCCGAAAACACGATCTTCTTCGCCAACCTGTACCGGTACGGTCAAAGAAAGAGATCGCAATTTTTCTGCTAATTCTTTAGATTTTTTAAGCGCACGTTCTTTTCTCATCTCTTTCAGGCGAGCCATATCCTGAAATCTTTTAAGGCTGTTTTTATCGGCTTTTAGAGCGATACCTTTGGGAATTAAATAGTTGCGGGAATATCCGTCTTTTACATCCAGCTGGTCGCCGGCGCTCCCTAAACCTTCATGGTCCTGAAGTAATATAATACGCACAATCGCCTCCTGTGTGTCAAGTTTAATTAATTTTGTGTAACGTCATATGAATAGGGTAATAACGCAATGTTCCGGGCGCGTTTTATTGCCCGGGTCAGTTCGCGTTGGTGCTTTGCACATGTTCCGGTAATTCTACTGGGAATAATTTTTCCCTGTTCTGTGATGAATCGCCTTAAGACTTTGTAATTTTTATAATCGATTTGGTCTCTTCGGTTTTCGCAAAATTTGCAGATTTTCTTTTTGCTTAATAATGCCATGTTATTTCCTTTCTTATATCTTGAGAGTAGGGTACGATGCGATCATCATGCTGTTGCCTGATGAAAAATATCTACTCTGATTTGGTCTCTTTAATATCGGATGTTTCTTTTGTTTTCAGCTCCGGTTTTTCTTCAAGGGCAACGGTGATACAGGAGAGAATTTCGGGTCTGAGCTTCATCCAGCTTTCCAGATCACCATTGATTTTGGAATTTTCCGATTCATACTGGATCAAAACATAACTGCCGTATCTATGCTTTTCAATGGGATAGGCTAAGCGGCGTTTTCCCCATTCCTCAACAATCAGAACGTTGCCATTCAAATTGGAGATTTCCTTTTTTACCGCCTCAATTGTATTGGTTAATTTTTCCTGTTCGTAGTTAGGATGAACAATAAAAAGATTTTCGTAATACCTCACAGGTTAAACTCCTTATGTTAATATTCGTTCGGTTAGCTACCTTATTAATGGCGCAATAACAAGTGAAACAACTGTCATTAGCTTTATTAATATATTCAATGACGGTCCCGCAGTATCCTTAAAGGGGTCGCCAACCGTATCGCCAATTACAGCGGCTTTGTGTGGATCACTGCCCTTACCACCTAAATTCCCTTTTTCAATATGTTTTTTGGCATTATCCCAGGCGCCGCCGGCATTTGCCATAAAAATCGCCATCAATACACCGGTAACGGTAACACCTGCCAACAGACCGCCCAGCATTTCCTTATTCAGAAATCCTAATGCCGGTGGTATAAGAACGGCAAGCGTACCCGGTAATATCATTTTTTTAATGGCGGCTGCTGTGGCAATATCGACGCATTTTGAGTAGTCGGCTGTGGCGTTGCCTTCCATCAAACCTTTGATCTCCCGGAACTGCCTGCGGACCTCTTTGATCATTTCATAAGCAGCTTCACCGACAGCCTTCATCGCCATGCTGCTGAATAAGAATGGCAGCATGCCACCAATCAATAAACCGGCAATGACGAACGGATTGGTCAGGTTAATAGATGTAATTCCGGCGGAGGTTTGGAATGCCGCAAATAGAGCCAGAGCGGTTAATGCAGCCGAGCCGATTGCAAACCCTTTTCCAACTGCCGCCGTGGTATTTCCAACAGCATCGAGTTTATCGGTGCGTTTGCGGACATCTCTGCCCAACATGGACATTTCGGCGATGCCGCCGGCATTATCGGCAACCGGACCAAAAGCATCAATTGCCAACTGAATTCCGGTTGTTGACAACATTCCAAGAGCAGCGATGGCGATTCCGTATAAGCCCGCTATGCTGTAGGCAATCATAATAGCGCCGGCAATAAAAAGGATCGGCAGCATGGTTGATAACATTCCAAGGCTAAGACCGGCGATAATATTTGTTGCCGGTCCGGTGAGAGATTGCTTAGCAATCCATTGGGTTGGTTTTTTGGATTCCGAAGTATAATATTCGGTGATGATACCGATTGCAAATCCGGCAATGAGTCCGGACAGGGTTGCCAGAAAAATTCCATGTGCAGTAATAGATACGCCGGCGACCGATATGCTTTCCGGTAGAAACAGTTTAGTTACCGGGTAAATCAGCAACAGCATTAAACTGTCGGCGACAATAGTGCCCCTGTTAAGCGCCTTTTGCGGGTTTCCGCCCTCATGAGTTTTTACTAAAAGTGTTCCGATTAATGAACAAATAATGCCCAGACCCGCCAGAGCGAGGGGAAGCACAACCAAATTAAGACTATATACGGCGCCAAGTATCATAGCGCCGATGATGGA
>JAGLWX010000260.1 GCA_023133185.1 Fidelibacterota bacterium | reverse complement strand
ACATAACTTTCAAATAAATCGGCGCCCATACCGGCAACATCTCCAACATTATCACCGACGTTGTCGGCGATAGTTGCAGGGTTTCTGGGATCGTCTTCCGGAATTCCAGCCTCGACTTTTCCAACAAGATCAGCGCCCACATCGGCGGCTTTTGTATAAATACCACCTCCGACCCGGGCGAAAAGAGCAATCGAACTCGCCCCGAAACTGAACCCGCTGAGAACCGGGAGAACCAGGTCTTTCAAACTGGCAGCGGAAGTTCCAAATATTTTTCCCAAAACGGTAAATGATGACGCCAGACCGATCAGACCGAGACCAACGACACTTAAGCCCATAACCGAACCGCTGGAAAACGCCACTTTTAAGGCATTACTTAAACTGGTTCTGGCTGCCTGCGTTGTTCTGACGTTGGCTATAGTGGCAATTCTCATTCCGATATATCCGGTCAGCGCAGAACAGAGTGCTCCAATTACGAAAGAAACAGCCACCAAACGATTCCATCCGGTATTGCCCATGAAAAGTAAAATAGACACCGCCGCCAGGAATATAATCAACACCTTGTATTCCCGGTAAAGAAATGCCATTGCGCCATCGCGGATATGTTTGGCGATGACTTGCATGGTTTCGTTGCCGGCATCCTGCCCGGAGACCCATATTGATTTTATCAGAGCGAATAGTAAAGCAATAAAACCGATAAGGATTGTCAGGTAAACCCAGTTAAAAGCAGTGTCGGTCGGCATTAAGCGGCATCTCCGATTATTGATTCCGTAAAATCGAGACTGTTGTATTTATTCATAGTGCGCTCAACGTCTCCGGAGAGGTAATCGTGAATGATCTCCACGTTTTTATCAATGACCTTCTTGACGGTTTTCAACTCGTTTGTACGGAAATTATCGAGCACAAAATCTTCGGCGGGAACACCGTCATCCTGAGGTCCGATACCTAACCGTAATCGCGGGAATGGTTTGTTTTGAAGCTGATTAGTAATCGATTGAATGCCTTTATGACCGCCGGAAGAACCCTGTTTTCTGAGACGAATTTTCCCCAATGGCAGATCTATATCGTCATAAATTACCAGCAAATCTTCGGGCATTAGATTATACCGGCTGAGGATATGCCGTGCCGCTACACCGCTATTGTTCATATAGGTAATCGGTTTGCACAGGCAAATGTCGATGTTGCCTTCATTTATGGACATGGTGGTTTCACTCCACAGATAGGATTTTCCGGAAGAGCGAAAGGTCATCTGTTTTGATTCAGCAATTTGATCAATCACCATAAATCCAAAATTATGTCGGTTTTTCTCATATTGTCTTCCCGGATTTCCGAGTCCTATAATAACCTTCTGTACCTTATCCGAATAAGAGCGTTTGAATTTCGAGAAGAAACCGGTCATTTGAGGTCATTCCAATATTATTCGGTTTTAGCGCTTTCGTCTTCTTCTTCAATCTCTTCCTCTTCTTCTTCAACCTCTTCCTCTTCTTCAGCCTTTGCGCCGGTAGCCTTCACAACGGACACGATCGATGAACTTTGAGGTGTTAAAATCTCTACCTTCTCTGCTGAAATGTCGGAAACGGCGATGGAATCACCAACATTCAGAAGGCTGACATCCACGGTAAACGCATCTGGAATATCGGTTGCCTTACATTTAACTTCAATTTCCCAGATCTGTTGCGCCAGAACACCGTCAAAATCTTTCACGCCGATTGCGCTGCCTTCCAGATGAATAGGCACGTTTACAGTAATATCTTCTTTCATAGTAATTCCCATGAAATCAGCGTGAGTAATTTCTTCGGTTACCGGATTGTACTGCATATCTCGTAAGATGCATAGATGTTTCTTTTTTTCCATCTGGAGTTCATAAATATAAGCGCCGGAATGGATTGCGCCTTTCAATTCTTTTACGTCCACAGAAAGCGGAACCGGCTTGTTCTGATGGAAATAAAAAACAGCAGGTATTTTTCCTTCATTCCGTAAGCGTTTGTTTTCGCTTTTATGGATATTGGTGCGTAATTCAGATAACAACTTATAATTAGCCATTCAAATATCTCCTTATAGTTAAAAATCAAATAGTGTGCTAATGGATTCTTCAAGATGTATGCGTTTTATTGCTTCCGCCAACATGGGAGCGGCAGATATAATTTCCAGCTTGG
>JAGLWX010000026.1 GCA_023133185.1 Fidelibacterota bacterium | reverse complement strand
CTCTCAACTGTAGAAGAAAAGTTTGAGGAAACTTGAAATTTGAAATTCTGTTTTTTCCAGGTTAGGAATTTCAACCGATTATCTATTTGTTTACTCCTGTCATACCAAAGATTAAAATCTTGATGAAAAATCAGTATGGGAACGGTAAAAGAAAAAGCCCGATTTATTAGGTCGGGCTTTAATGATTGTACACTTATGAGTCCAAATTACTTCAGAACCATCATTTTCTTTGTTTGAATAAAATTACCGCTTTCGAGCCGGTACATATAAATACCCGAACTAACACCAGAGGTATTCCAGGTAATACTATAGTAGCCGGGCGTCTTAATTTCGTTTACAAGTGTTTCAACAAGATGCCCGGTTAAATCATAGATATTTAATATTACATGCTCGGACTTTGGCAGTTGATAATGAATAGTCGTAACCGGATTGAAAGGATTTGGATAGTTTTGATATAAGAAGTACTCCGAAGGAATTTGAGCATCATCGTTATTTTCAATACTTACCTGAATATCTGTCCAACCGACTTCAAGAGCCTTTTCATAAGCTGCATCAGCATTAACTTTTATTTCCGAAAGATTGTTTCCGGCAACAATTGCGAAAGTTACCCAGTTTGTATCTTCGGGGACAATATCACCTAAACGACTGCCAATCCAGGTTCTGAGATCAGCATACTTTGTAATTTGATCCTGATCTAAAGCGGAAATCCAATCAAAAGAAGTCTCACGGATATCATCGGAATCACCAATGCTTGAACGTTTTTCTGTAATTTTCATTCCGGACAATCCACTTAGAGCTACGACTCCAAAATGACGAGAAACATCACTGCCATATTCATAGACTAAGTTATTTGCCACATCATATCCACCTGAATTTGTTGAGTAATTGCCAATATCCCAATCAATGAAAAGTCCCGCATAAAAATCGTTTATCGTTTCATCTGTAGTATTGACAAATCCATATCTGATGAAAGCAAAATTTTCGCCTGTATTTGTGAAAGATTTCTGGATAATATTTACGCCATAAGGATAGGGTGCGCCGTTATCATTGAAAACGGCATAAGTAGCTTGATCAAAATTATCGTCCGATATAAATCCGGAAGCAAAGTCACTTTCTACATTATGGAAATCCTGAATTAAGTTGAGATAAAGAGCGGCAAAACTTCCGAGAAGACCATTGATGCTTCCTCTTGCGGAATTACCGAAAATCAAGCCGCCAACATACGCACCGTTGTGACCATTCCATGAAATTCCCGGGCCACTTCTGGTAGAATTATCTGCGGCAATCGAACCCTCATTGTAGATCGCCATTTCCAAATTGCCGGTATCATGATTCAGGCACATAACGGGTTCCGAAAGGTCAATATACACATTGCCGTTGATATAATTTACGCTCAGGGGCATGTTTTGAGAATTGGCAATTTCGCACTCGGAAACAAGAAATTCCAAATCACTTGTCCCGCCATTATAGGTAAAATTTAAATCAAGCAATTTGCCATTACTAATATTTACGGAATTTATTCCGCTGTCATCCGACCAGCTTAATGAGATTTTACCCGCATTTGTAAGCTCTGTAAATATTATACCGGCGGCAGAATTTTCTGAGCCGTTAAATGTTAATACGGAATCGTTATATTGAATGTTTAAAATTATTGAAGCAATATTAAAGAAATTTTTCACGATAATAGGCATGCTTACCTCTTCGCCGACAGCTAATGCGTTTTTATGAGCCAGGGCTATAATTATTGATGTGTCGGTCGCCAGCGCTTTTATACAGAAATTTGCCATACCGGACCCCCATATTGGATCCGTATAACCGTATAAATCGAACCATTGGTCACCGCTTCGGTAGTAACTCTGACCAGGTTCAGAAGAGGATTCAACAACGCTGTTTTTATAAGAAGCGCCAAGTAATACCGGCACTTCTGATGTTCGATCATAAGGATGTCCGCCATTAGAGAGATTTAAATAGATGTAAAAATCATTATCTTGAGAAAGAGTAATAATCGTATCTAAATCGACGGTATGAAACCCGGTATGGTCAATTGTGCCGGATTTCGCGGTAAGCTGGTCCTGTAAATCGCCATCATCGAAACGGTCATAGATTCTTACTGTATAATCCAAACTATCTGTAGCAGTGAAAAAACTAACGGCTTTAAGATATTCGCCACCGGCTGCGCTGAAAACATTAAAAGCCTCTTTACAATCTGCCATAGTAGCTCGCCAGCTATGGTAGTCGTGATAATAAACATGATCATATTTCATTGGTTCAACATTCTGAAAGGATATAGCTCCCATTTCAGGATGTTTACCGCAATGTTTATCATAATATGAAATCCAGAAACATCCGTTTTCACCCCAGTCAGCGCCCCAGCTATTTTTACATAACCACGCACCCGGTTGTGAACAGGAAGTGACTTTATTATCATCCCAACCAATTATGGCAATCGAATGATTTGGATCAAGGGAACTGCTTTGAGGCTGATAATGAATGTAATTCGATATAAAATCACTGTTTGAACACATACATGTACTAATTGCGCCGTGTGTCATGATCTTTTTTTTAATTGTATTGATATTACTTAAATCTGTTCCCGCGACATACCATTCGATGTCTCTGACGTAGTAATAATGGTAATCAGCATTTTTAAATTCAGGCGCGGAATCATAAGATTGCCCGTCAATATCTCTTACGGCGCCGTCTCCGCGTGTCAAATATGCCGAAGTCACCAGGTAATCGCCTCCCTGATGTACTATCAATCCAGTACCGGTTGGTGGATCAATATCGGCATTATAAAATTCATTAAATCCATTCCACCAATCAAG
>JAGLWX010000259.1 GCA_023133185.1 Fidelibacterota bacterium | reverse complement strand
GTGACCGATTTTTCAATGCTATTAGAAGTATTGCCGTTTCTTGAGAAAATTGGTTTCAGTGTGAAAGAATTTGGCAAGAACACAATAGCGGTTGAAGCCGTTCCTGCCGGAATGACCTGGGGTAATGAGTCCACAATTATCAAGGAAATTATCGATCATTATCAGGAATTCGGCACCAAGGACACCAGTATTCAATCCAAAGTCGCGGCATCCTATTCGTGCAAGGCGGCAATCAAATCCGGCGACAAATTGACTGAAGAAGAGATGAGAAACCTGGTGGATAATCTCTTTGCCACTCAAAATCCCTATTTTTGTCCCCACGGACGTCCGATTATTATCAATCTGAGTCTGAAGGAACTGGATAAACGGTTTGAGAGGGCGTAGCTGTTTATTGTGAGTACCAGGACGCTATCCAATAAATTAATTCAAAAAATTCCCTTTATCGTCGGTCCAACAGCCGTCGGAAAGACGGCAACGGCAATTGAACTTGCCAGGCGGCTTGACGGCGAGATAATTTCTATCGATTCGCGGCAGGTGTATAAGGGGCTGGATGCAGGCACCGCCAAACCGACGCTTCGGCAGCAGCAGGAAATTCCGCATCATTTGATCGATATTCTTGAGCTTACCGAGCAGATCAGCGCCGGCGGCTACCGTGAATTAGCGTTGAAAACAGTGAGCGAAATTCTGTCCCGTGAGAAATTGCCGATCTTTGTGGGCGGCAGCGGAATGTATGTCAAAGCGGTAGTACAGGGAATCTTCCAGGAGAGCGTCACCGATGAAACCGTTCGCCAAAAAATTAAGTCGGAGCTGAAAGAGAAAGGTTCCGCGGCACTGTACAACCGCCTGGTAGATATCGACCCGGATTTAGCGATCAAAACTCATATAAACGATATAAAACGCATTACCCGTGCGCTGGAAATTTACGAGATTACCGGAAAACCGCCCAGCGAGCATTACAAAACACAGGAAACCGATTCACCGTTTCCGTACCGGATATTTGTACTGACAATGGAGCGCGAAAAATTATATGAACGGATTAATAAGCGGGTGGATCAAATGATCGCAGATGGGTTGGAAGATGAAGTGAGACGATTTCTACGATCGGGCTTGCGTGGAGATATGGATGCATTACAAACCTTAGGGTATCGGGAAGTGCTTGTTTATCTCGATGAGAAATGCAGCTTTGACGAGATGGTGGAAAATATCAAGCGCAATACCCGTCGTTATGCCAAGCGTCAGCTGACCTGGTTCCGGAATCAGCTGGAGGCGACCTGGATAACTGTTTCGGAAGAACAATCCATTTCGGATGTCGCAGAAATAATTATCAACCGGATGAGTGGCGAAGACTGATTGTCTAAACAATATTAAAATTTAGAATATGTTATTTAATTCCCTACAGTTTCTGATATTTTTTCCAATTGTTGTAATTTTCTATTTTACCATACCTCATAAATATCGCTGGGTATTGCTACTGCTCGCCAGCTACTATTTCTATATGTGTTGGAAGGCGGAGTATTTGATTCTTATTCTGGTTTCTACATTGATCGACTATATTGCCGGTATAAAAATGGGCAAGACGACTGTAAAAGCAGAACGTAAAGTTTATCTCATTCTCAGCCTGTTAATAAATCTCGGACTCCTGTTTACTTTCAAATACTTCAATTTCTTCAGTGAATCCTTTCATCAGGTTTTCCAGTATTTCAATATTATGTATAAAGTTCCGTCGCTAAAAGTCTTATTGCCGGTCGGGATCAGTTTTTACACGTTTCAGACTCTTAGCTATACAATCGATGTTTACAGAGGCAAACGCGAGCCGGAGACTCATCTCGGTATCTTTGCATTATATGTATCATTCTTTCCGCAACTGGTTGCCGGTCCGATTGAGCGCTCAACCCGGTTATTGCCGCAGTTCTATGAGAAAATGGAGTTTGATTACCAGCGGGTCAAGGACGGATTACTATTAATGGCATGGGGATTTTTCAAGAAGGTCGTGATTGCGGATCGGCTGGCAATATTAGTCAACCAGGTTTATAATAATCCGACGGACTACAGCGGATTTCCATTGATTCTGGCGACCTACTTTTTTGCATTTCAAATATATTGTGATTTTTCAGGTTATTCCGATATCGCCATTGGAGCGGCGCAGGTAATGGGCTATCGTCTCATGTTGAATTTTAACCGCCCCTATTTTTCCAAATCGATCTCAGAGTTCTGGAAACGCTGGCATATTTCGTTGTCCAGCTGGTTTCGGGATTATCTGTATATTGCGCTTGGCGGTAATCGAGTCAAAAAGTGGCGGTGGTATCTCAATGTCTATCTCGTGTTTATAATTAGCGGATTATGGCACGGGGCTAACTGGACATTTATTGTGTGGGGATCGTTACACGGGTTTTATCTTCTGTTTTCCACGTGGACACAGAAATATCGAACTGTATTATTTGATGCGGTTGCACCGATTCGTTTTGAAATGATTCGAAAAGTGCTCCGTGTTTTGATAACCTTTCACCTGGTACTGTTTTCCTGGATTTTCTTCAGGGCAAATTCACTTCACGAAGCATTTTACATTATTTCGCATCTGTTTTCCGGGCTGAATATGTCTGCGTTGAATACAATTTCCGGTTTTGGAACTCCCGAATTAATGTTTGTCATCGGTGCAATCGCCGTAATGGAATTTATTCACATGGTTCAGCGAAAACATGGAATCCGCAAGTTGCTTGGACAACAGCCGCTTATGATTCGCTGGGCAATTTATTATTTTTTGATAATGACGATCTTACTGTTTGGCGCTTATGATTATTCCAATGCATTTATCTATTTTCAATTTTAACGGGTTAAGATGATAATCAGGCTTAGTAAAAAATTGCTGCTGTTTATTTCACTAATTTTTATCAGTATGCTGATTGTACTCTGTCTTCCTGTTCACGACGAGAATCATTACCTGATGGTAAGTATTGATAAACATGACCTTTTATCCGGAACCCCGTCGCCAAGAATTATCATCGTTGGCGGTTCAAACACGATTTTTAATTTTGACAGTTATCAAATAGAAAAGGAAATTGGGTTACCGGTAATAAATATGGGACTGCACGCCGGGATCGGACTGAGATATGAATTATCCGAAATAGTTGACCAACTGCAAAATGGTGATATTGTTATAATTATTCCTGAATATGCCCAGTTTTTTAGGGATAATTTGGAAGGTGGCAGAATCTTAATCAGGTTGATATCGCTCGGTCCGGGTTCAATACGGTACATTTCATCCTGGAGACAGGTTTTGGCGATGTTGCGAGATATGGGGCTGGAAACCCGCAGTAAATTAATGAGTATGCTGGGCTTTTATGATCGAACGGAGATTTATAGAAGAGACGAATTCAATTCGAAAGGAGACCTCATTGGTCACCTGGAATCTGATTTTACCGGAGAGAATCTTGCAATGCAGGCTTATGAAGTGCGGTCGCTTGACGATTTCAACGCTCAAAGTATCGCAATTATTAATAATTTTGTGAATAAAGCGAACCTCAAAGGGGCAAATGCTTTTTTTGCCTTTCCGGCAATCCCGGAAGCAAATTACTGCGCTAACAAAATGAATATCGAGCAACTTTACACAAGACTGGAGAGCGAGCTAAAATCAGAAATTATTTTAAAACCGCAGGAATCAATATTTTCACTTTCAAAATTTTACGATACGTTGTATCATTTGAATGGCGATGGCAGACAGATCATGACTGAAAGAATCCTTCAAAAACTCAATGATAAATATCATTGATGCGTGAGGGGCTATGCAGAGCAGTTTTACTAATCGTTTTTCAAATATCAATTCAAAACTACTGTACAAAGAAGAAAAATAATAGTTGGTAATCTGTCTTGCTCTGATTATCAGGTAGTTAAGGAATAAGTGACCCAAAAGTTATTTTTAAAATATTGACTAAAGTGTAAATATTATTTCAACAATAAGATTTTCTGGGATTGCCGAAAGTTTGGTGTAATCATTACAACAATGTATATACCTGAAGCTAATGGTTTCCCTTTGTTGTCAACACCATGCCATACCATACTGTGATAACCTTTTGAATATTTTGAGGATAATCCGTTATTAAGAGTCCATACTTCATGTCCCATTATATCGTAGATTACCATTGATACCTTCGATTCTTCAGACAATATAAACTTCAATGTTGTGTTGGGATTAGATGGATTCGGAGAAGGTGGCAGTAATGAAAAATTTTGTATTTGTTCATTTGCTTTATTTTTCGGTACCTCAATATTATATAATTCGGTTAATATAAATGCGGCTTCTGATTCTGAAAAATCACGTAATAATTTTGTGAAGCTGGATTGGGCTTGAGCATTATTTGATAATTTACCTTTGGTATCCATGTATAACATTCCCTGCTCGAATAAGGCCCAGGCATTTTTTTCATTATAACCGGAAAGGTTAGCATATTTTTCTATTAGTTTATTAGATCGTTCCAGAGCTTCATCAAAATTAAGTTCATCGGCAAATAGTGTGACAGAATGATCATAGGCGGTAATTCCAATCAATTGATCAGGGTAATTATTATATAGTTCATCCAGGTTTTTTAGTAATCCCTTTCTGTTGCTCAATTTTGAGTATAATCTTGATAGCCTGAGTACGATCTTTTGGGCAACCGGTACATCGAGTGCTAAATCAGCAGCCTTATTTAAAATATAAATTGCATCAACATAATTGCTATCTACTTTCTCAAGGTAATAAGCCTGATTTAACAGATCATCTGTATAATCTGAATCTCTACCATTAACAGATTTAGGCAGTGAATAGCCTAAATCGTTGGCTGTCGGATTAGTGTCTATTTCACCATGATCCCAATCAATAGCCATATCTTCCCACCAGTTAGCTTCAGCTTTCATGTCATCATCACCCCGATACCTAATATCAAGGTAACCAGAGCCATGGTTAAAATAATTAAATCCTCCCCTGAAATCAGTACCAATATTTAAATATGTTCCTAGATCAATATCCCCATCACCAATCCACATACCGTTACTGGCGTTATTTTGGATTGTATTATTTATGCTTGGATCGTCACCATATTCAAACCATGTATTCATATCTACATCACATTGATTGTTGATGTAAAATCCGTGGAAGGAATTATTTTCTACGACATTGTTCTTAAAAGTTCCGGTTGACCTGTTAAAATAAATTCCGTAGTAATCATTGCTGTTATAAGAATTATTTTGAAAATTCAAATTTGATGAATACAGTGCTGCGGTTCCAAATTGATTATCGATAAACTCACAATTATGGATATTCGTATTATTGGCATGATATAAATAGGTACCTATATAATTTTGCTCAAAGTGAGAATTTGAAATCGTTCCGGAAGTATAATTAGGCTTAATACCATTAGATGCTCCGGACATCTCAACATAATCGAAAGTATAACTACCGCCGCTGTTAATAATAACACCCTGCCAGTATTGCTTGTTAGTACTATTTGGATCATCACGTGTGAAGACAATCGGATCAGATTCTGTGCCCTGGGCGTCGAGGGTGCCATAAACTCGAAGTTTTTTACCGGAAGCGAATTTCAGCGTCACCCCCTCTTTGAATTTCCAAGTTTCGCCAGATGAAATAATCAGATCTTGGGTTAACGTACCACCATAGTTCTCAAGTGTATATTTCAGAGCTTTGTATGCATTTATTCGACCGTAACCGAAACGATTATTTTTCCCGCTCGTATAAGAGTATTGTCCAACTTTATCGGCTGAATTTTCTAAAATTGATTTTACCTGGCTCGGCGTGAGTGAAACATTGATAGATTTTATTAAAGCGGCAAGCCCCGATACCTGAGGAGCGGCAAAAGACGTTCCGCTTGTTTTACTTTTATCATTAGTATAGCTATTACTAATATCCGTAGACCACAAACCTGTGCTTGCATCTGTTCTGCCGGGTGCGTTCACATCTATAAAAGAACCGTAATTCCAATCGTCAACAAAATTATTATCTTGTTGTGAGCCACTCACTGCAATTACATTGGAGTATTGGGCTGGATAGCATGGATAGGGGATACTTTCACATGGGAGAACATATCCAATAGCGTTGTTTGTGTTTCCTGTAGCTGCAATAACCACCGAGTTTTTTCCAACGGCATAGGTAATTGCATTTCGAACCAAACCATAATCCCAGTTATAGTAATATTCACGTGCAAGTGTTGAATTATTATTGCCGCTACTTTTTGGAAGCGGGGTGCAACTAGTAAATCCCGTTTTAATGGTTTTGAAGCTTAAATTTATAACATGTGCTCCGGCATCTGCAGCGTCTTTTATTTTTTGAGCTAATCCGGTTCTGTCATCATCATCATAAACAGGAGGCTGGTAGGTTAATAGTTTTATATTCCAGCCTACTGATGCAACACCTATACTATTATTTGTTACAGCACCGGCAAATCCCGCTACCCATGTACCATGACCACTGATAATACCTGCCGGATTATTATCACCGCCGGCAATTTTTGACTGTAAATCGGAATGTGTCAGTTCTACACCTTTGGTTTCAATTAGCGCTATTTTAATGTCAGCGTTTCCTTTGCTTATTCCCCATGCTTCAGGAGCGCTTATGGTGTTTAAATACCATTGTCCGCCGTTTGCATAATATTGATCATTCGGATATTCCGCACAATCGACCAGTTGAACAGGTCCGTGAGCATATTCT
The DNA here is from genome assembly GCA_023133185.1 of Fidelibacterota bacterium. Taxonomy (GTDB): domain Bacteria; phylum Fidelibacterota; class UBA2242; order UBA2242; family UBA2242; genus UBA9312. Next base: position 2,659 of record JAGLWX010000259.1, on the reverse strand, counting down.
ACCTTTTCATACTTGCTCAGTTCGGAGATAATTGTTTCTATATCAACTTGTTTTGGGAAATCTATAATAAATACTCTGGCAAGATTTGGCAGTTTTCTAATTTCACCGGTTTTAACATCGGTAAATAAAGTATCTTCCTCTTTTGCATCGAGTATAGCTTTGCTAACTGTCAAATTCGACAAATCCAGCTGTTGGTTTGTGCAAAAATCCGCAATTGTTTTGCGGATAGCGGAAAATTTGCTCGATATAGAATATCCGTCAACATTTTCTCTTCCTTCTGGAATCTCAACAAAACCACAAGATTTCAATTTCACATAAATCATGTTTGATGATCTTTCGCCGTTTTCAGATATTGTTACAGGTGTTTCGGAATAAACTTGTGCTCTCAAAGAGCGATAAAAATGGAACACTACCACTGTGAGAAGTAGAAATAGAAATAAACTCTTTTTCATTTTTGTTACTCCTTATGTTGTTCATTCAATTATTTTTATGTGAGGGAATATATACTTATTAGGAAACCAATCAAGCTTTGGCGTTGCGCCTCGATGAATTTTATACCATTCTTCTAATACATATTTGTTGAATTTACTTTGAAATTGATTCAACAAACGATCTTCTATAAAAAAACCTGTCGCAACAATATATTCGTCTGGAACCAATGGCCTATACTCAAATATTTCATAACTAATCTTTCCTTCATAATATTTATCAGGTGGTAAGTATATATCACATTCCAGGGTTAAAACATCCTGAATGCCGCCTAACGTGAAAGATTGATATTTATCATTGTACAAAAAAACAAAATTGCTAAGTTCTCCACTACAGCTGTGAATTGATATATGTATTGTTCTATTTGCTAAATTAGTTACTCTTGCAGTAAAAGTTACTTTATCTCCAGCTCTATACTCCGCCTTGTCTGTACATCCTTCTATCATTACAATCTGCTTCATTTCTTTGGTTTTGATATTTCCTTCACTATCAACATCCAATGTATCAAGCTTTACTTTTCCATTAACCAATACAATCTTTGCCGAATCCTTATCGTAATCATTCAGAAAATAAATAATCTTAAATTCTCCGCTATAAACGGAATCTTCTTCACCGAACGATAAGGTGTAATTACCGCTTGAATCGGTACTGACACCTCTGTTGAGACTATCAATATAAACCAAAGCATTGCTGTGTTCAATTTGGTGCTCCAGAAAGACCTTGCCGGATAGAGTACTACTGTAAATGATAGAATTATCACCATTATCATCCGGAGGATTAATAAGGTCGCAAGCGCTAATGAGGATCGCAACTAAAATTGGTATGATTATATTTCGAAATATCTTTGATTGAAAAATTGCACCAGGTCTAAATAGATATTTAGACCGGTAGATGTAAGTGTAGTGAATTGTGTTTTTAATCTTGATTGGGATCCACTCATCAGGAAAATACAAATTATTTGAATACCCTTTAACTTTCATAATTTTCCTCATATGTTTTCGCAAAATAAAATTACGATAAATTTAAGATAATATCAAACACCGTAAACCTTTCAGTTTCAGACGCTGCCCCGCACCGGAAGCGCTATCTTCCGATGCGGGGTTCTCTTATGGTCTTGAGTGTCATCACTTCCTCCTATTTTGCTATTCTTTTCTTTCAAAATAAAGCGGCGCTAAATATCAGTCAAAACTTTTAGCCATCAAACTTTCGGTAATCAATTCTTCCACTTCCGTTCTCGTGATTAAATAACCGTTTTACAAATGACAATAATTATGCCAAAAACCTATATCTTATTTAAGCAATAGTTTATAAAAATACAATAATTTTAATTTAAGGTGTATTCACCACAGATATTGTGGTGTAAACACCACACTTTTTGTGATTCTATTCGCCTGCTCTGGTCTCGTTCATCTTGAAAATGGTTGTATCTCATACAGATTTGTATTGGTTAAGCGGAAATATGACAATAACTCATAAATGTATATCATTAATACGCAAGGGGCTATGCAGAGCAGTTTTTTCGATAGACTGATTGGTCGCCAGTGTTTTCTTTGAAAGTTGTTGAAAAGTAGATAAATGGATAGAATTCGATTTATAATAGTCATATTCCTTTTTTCTCAATATATTTGCCTGTTGTTTTTACGTAAGTGAATGGTTAAAATGACACGGTTAGCAGAAAGGGAATTTTTATCAAATGAGTAGTTTAATCGATATGCGAAAATATACCGACGTCGATCCGAAGCTACTGAAGGGAATCAGAAACCCGACTAATGAAGCCTATGAGATCAAGATCGACGCGCCGGAGTTCACCTTTATCGGCAGGATGAATCAACCGGATTACGGACACATCAATATATGGTTTTATCCCAAAGACCGTGTCATCGAACTAAAATCTTTTAAGGAATATCTGACGCAATACCGCAACGTGGTGATCTCCTACGAGCGGGTGACTAACCAGATTTACGATCACCTGATGGAAGTTTTCAAGCCCGAACGGTTACGTATCGAAATCCTGTTTCGTCCCAGGGGTGGTATATCAAGTAAATTATCAATTGACTCAGATTGGGGAGCGCGTGGCGGAACCGATCAGTATTGGAGTAAAGAAAATCGAAATTAAACCTTACCTGATCGCCGAACGGCTGAATTCGTCCATTCCGCCGGTTTTCAAACT
>JAGLWX010000258.1 GCA_023133185.1 Fidelibacterota bacterium | reverse complement strand
CCATCGGATCGCTTTGTCCTGAATTCCATTTCTGTCAATACTGAGATTGCGGGTTTTGTATTTGATTATTTGAATGCTAATCCTGACGCCCGAGCCATTATCCGGATGGATGTAAACGGCTTCCCGCCGGCTAACCGGGCGGAATACGAACAGGCTTATACCTCAATCCGCGATTTTATCAAGCCTTCCGGTCTGCCTTTCGACCGTTTTTTCATCGACCTGATGATCCGATCGGTGGCAATGACACAGGAGATATTTATCGAAAGCCTGGCGTTTCTGGATAGCGTCAGCGATGCCGATGCAGCTTTTATAGTGGGACTATCCAATGTCTCTTTCGGTCTGCCCCGGCGGAAAATGCTGAACGCCTACGCCCTGGCTACTCTCTGGACCAAAGGAATTCGTAATTATATTCTGAATGTTTCCGATTCCAATATAATGGACGCTCTTGCCGCCATGAAGGCGCTTACCGGGCTGGATACCGGCTGTCTTGATTACTGCATGGTTGATCGTGGTTGATTGTTTTTATCTGAGGGTATCTCACAAGCATAAAGGACAATAGAGAATCCTGTCAGGTCTGAGGACCCGAAGGAACAGATGCTATTTCACACAGGACAGGTTCCAAATAAGCATCACGTCTTACTCGTTACAAGGTCCCCAGCTTTGTAACGGGAATTGCATCTTTCGTTAGCATTGCATTCCCAAGCTGGGGCTTAGGAATGAGCGTGGTAAAATAGAGGAATTATGCCGCTATTATTAAAACCCCCCAAAACGATTTTCAGAACACTCTTCCGTTTTTTATTCATTAATCTTCTGATTGCAATAGTTATTAATTATTTCTACATCCTATTTTCAGGCGGTTTGCAGAAGTTTTTAAGCATGTTTTTTATTCACATCGCTCTCATTTCCAATACTATTCAGATTCATCTGCTGATTGCGATTCCTCTCTTAATAATATTGCTGTTCATCTCGAATAAATTTGTAATGTATTTACTCTGTACGCTTATAATCTCAACTCTGCAAATTATCAGTTTTATTGATTTAATCATTTACAGGCATTTTAATTTTCATATTAACAGTATGGTCTTAAATATCCTGGCAAGTGAAGGTTCAGAGGACGCTCTCAGACTGGGCGCCGGCACCTATACGACTGCGATTTTAATTGTCATTGTAACCCTGTTTTTAGAGTTTATTTTAATCCGCAATTTGCATAATAAACTGAAAGATAGATCAATACACCCAAAAACGATTCCGCTGGTTCTCATTCTTGGTCTGCTGTTTATTGTATCGGATAAACTCACTTATGCCGTCGCAGACTTGTACAACCGGTGTGAAGTAACCAGGTATGGCAAGGTCTTTCCAGTGTACCAACCGATGACAATAAAACGATTCATGCGTAAAAAATTCAATTTTAAAGTTGACCGGGAAGAAACATTTCAGTTTGATAATACTTACACCGGTTTGAATTATCCGAAAAAAGAACTCAATCAATCATATAGTATTAGTAAACCAAATATTGTCTGGATTTTGCTTGACGCCTGGCGCTTCGACATGCTAACGGAAGAAATCACACCCAATATTAAAAAATTCTCTGAGAATTCATTGATATTCAACAATCATTTCAGCGGTGGTAATGCCTCTCGATTTGGAATTTACACGTTATTTTATTCGATTCATGGATATTACTGGCATAATTTTCTCGGAGAAAGACGCAGCCCGGTTTTTATCGATGAGCTGATTAAGCAGGGATATGACTTTAAAATCATTTCGAGCAGAAAACTGTCGAGTCCCGAATTCAGGAAGACCGCTTTTATCAGAATCCCGGATTTTATTACCGACAACTTTCCCGGAAAAGATGCCGAAGTAAATGATCCCCTGGTTACCGAATGTTTTATCGATTGGCTTGATAAAAGGGATACAACGCTGTCATTTTTCTCATATTTATTTTATAATGCCTCTCATCGCAGTTATTCGTATCCGGGTGATTTTGACAAATTTAAGCCCTCGAATAAAAATCCAAACTTTCTGACAGTCGGAAAAAAAGATGCGGTATCGCTGATGAACAGTTACAAAAACGCCATTTATTTTGAGGATAATGAAGTTGGAAAAATACTTCGGAAACTACAGGAAAAAAACTTATTCGAAAATACAATTATTGTAATTACAGGCGACCATGGAGAGGAATTTTATGAAACAGGTTTTTGGGGACATACCAGTGCATTCTCAAAATACCAGATACAAGTTCCTCTTATTCTTTATATTCCGGGAAAAGAGCATAAAATAATAACAAAATTAACAAGTCATCTTGATGTTGTACCGACCATGTTTGAACTTCTTGGGAATTCAGCCAATCCCGAAGATTATTCTCAAGGTCAATCATTGCTAAATGAAAAAGGGCATGAATTCGTCGTTTCTTGTGGGTGGGATGACTGCGCTATAATTGATGATGATAATTATCTGGTGTTTTCTTATGAGACCTATAATCTTGGTGCAATTGAGGTGCGGGATTCCGAATATCAAATACTGGATAACGAAAAGGAGATATTAAAATTAAAACGCGGGAATGTAATTCAAGTTCTATTTGAATTTAGTGAGTTTATGAAATAGAGAATATTTTCTGATCATAAGTCGCCAGTTTACCAGGGAATTACTTAAATTGAAGTCAGATGAGAATGGATTGTGGAAAGAATAGAGTTTTTCGGACGAGAGTTTCTGTCAACTTCTAACTAAATTAATGAAGATGTTTTTCATTCATTATGTGTAGAAAATTTAAGCGTCCCTTGACATTATAAAAATTGTCCCATACAACTCCGGTTGTTAAACAACCTAAAATGCCAGGGGAGCGTTTTATATGGCATATATTTGAAAAGCGACTGGGGTTATAATAGATGCAGGGAAGTTCTTTTAATCATTTGGGTCTTGTCAAGCTTTCCTGCATTCTCTATACAAAACGGTTGCACTATTATCTCAAATATCGATTTTTCTGATAGTAGCATTGTGTAGTTCAACCCTTATCCCATCGGGATCCCTTTGGGGCAGGGTTTTGAGCGATGAATAGAGATCGGACAATCCCGGAGGGTTTGGAGTGGTGAATACAAGAAATATGGTTGATAAAAATAAATGGTGTCCGATTAATCCCGAAGGGATTGAATTTGAATAACATCCGGCAGTTGCCGGATGAAAAAAGAATGTCCCCAAAGAAAAAA
>JAGLWX010000257.1 GCA_023133185.1 Fidelibacterota bacterium | reverse complement strand
GCACTTAACACTTGAATCTAGGTATAGAATTTAAGAAAATTGTTGCATAAAGATTCATATACGATTTGATGTCCATATTTTTTTACTAATATTTTTGTCATTTGATAACCAATAGCGACTAAAGGTCCGTTAGGGCTAAATCCCTGAGATTCACAATATTCAACTGTTTTTAAATCGATATAGTTGTAGAGTGAGAAGTGGATGGAATTTAAAAGATCTCGTCCAAATTTATATCCATCGACGACAATCCAGGATTTTTCCTTTCCGGCAGCATAAGCAGATGTACCCTCAAGAAAAATCTGAAAAAGAACTTCATAGAATAACTGATCATAAATATTATTGTAATTTCCGGCTATTATTTCATTAATTTGGATATCCGTTTCAGGTGGGATGTTGTTCATTTCTTTGATAATGTGAATCTGAATTTTACGAAATAATTGTCTTGAAATGATCCTTTTAAAAGCAGAGTAATCATTTTTTAAATGAACGATGTTTATTCCTATCTGCTTCTCCGTACTCCAGTTTAAAACCCCCCAATTTACGCCCAGGTCAACCTGATCCTGATATTTAAAATTTTCCGGCAAATAGTGAGCAATACGCGATACAATGGTTCCGGTAATATTTGCTTTATTTTCATCAATTTCTTTTAATATATCGGAATATTTGTTAGAATAATTGTAAAGATCTGCAAAACCGAAACAGTTCCAGGGATTCAGCCATTTCCAAACCATCAATATCGGATCATTGCTTCCAGCCAAATATATGAAATTAGCCAAATCGCCAGTATCCGGAAGCGGCTCTGGAATGTAGCCGATTTCACTTCGATTTTTTAGCATTTGCTGGAAGGAAGGGTGATTTGCGATATTCGTCGCTATTTCCATTGTCATATCTTGGTCGATATAGTGTGTTAGAACATCCATGACTGCATCGGTATTAATGTCAATTTGAATGCCGGGATAGATTTTTTCTTTACTAACTGCAGATATTTTCTGTTTTGAAAATTTTCTGTTGTACCGAAAATTTGAACGGGCGATTATTTTGTCAATTTGCTTTCGTGTATTTACCAGAAAATCCGCACAGGCAATGATACTGTTAAAATTTTCCGGTACTGGTATTTTATCCGGATTTTTAAAATAATCAGGGATATATCCGTAGTAACCACCACCGGATTGATTCTGGTCACTTTCAATTTTTGACAGGTGAGTAATATCTAATGGATTTTTTAATGAACTTAACTGAATGAATAGAAAACGAGCTTCCTTAAGAGAAAGAATTTTTTCCAGGTTATTAATGTGTGCAATTACTTTGTTGTCCGAACTTTGTTTTTTTAACAAATTCCAGTCCCAGTCACTGCTGAAATCAAATCCATAACGGTTTCCGCAGGCGCTAAGACCAATTAAAATAATAAATATGACAAACAATCTGAGTTTCATTGTAATCTCCGAAGTATCAATTATCAATTTGCTGAATGAACGATAAATTTATATATGGATATATCAATAGCCAAACACAAATCAACAATTTATTTTAAAAATCGTTTAAACGTCTTGATAATTGAAAATATTTGGTACAATTATGGGCGTTAGTTAGGTTAAATAACTTTTTTTGGAATATGACTTGACTTGATAATCGTAGGATAATAAATTCTGGCAAGTAAGATGAAGATTATAGATACTAAACAGGGGGTAAATAACACGGAGACATCTGTAATCTTTGCCATAAGGGGAAACCGGTAATTTTTAACGTCAAATTTTTAGAATCATTCTGGTCTCCTGAAATTATATGTTTTTAATTACATAAGGAGAGGTTTAAATATGAGGAAAATTTTATATCTATCCATTGTTTGTGTCGTAGTTGTTGCCAGTGGTCTTTTTGCAGGCACTACCGGGAAAATTGCCGGGCAAATCACTGACAAGCAGGATGGTACACCCCTCGCCGGTGTCAATGTATTGCTGGAAGGCACCACAATTGGAGCAGCAACAGATTATGATGGTTATTATTCCATATTGAACATTTCTCCGGGCTATTATACGGTTAATGCGTCTATGATAGGTTATTCAACCTATACGATCCGTGACGTGCGGGTGGAGATTGACTTGACGACTTTGCTGAATATCGACATGAAGACGGAAGTACTCGAAGGTGAAGTTGTGGAAGTAATTGCCCAGAAAAAGGTAATTCGTAAAGATGTTGCCGGCAGTCAGTTGAGTATTACTGCCGATGAAATCGAGACACTGCCCGTATCTGATTTGACGGATGCGTTGGGATTGAAAGCGGGTATTACTTCGGATCTCGGAATTCGTGGTGCCGGAGCCGATCAGACCATGTTTATGGTTGACGGTATTGTCATGAGAGATGAACGAACCAATAGTCCGATGAGTACATTACCGATGAGCGCTTTGCAAGAGGTATCGGTTCAAACGGGTGGCTTCGGCGCTGAGTACAGTAATGTTCGATCAGGATTGGTCAATGTCGTCACCCGGGAGGGAAGTAAAGATTCTTATAGTGGTTCATTTTCAGTTAGATATAGTCCTCCAACAGAGAAACATTTTGGTAAATCGGCTTATGATCCGAATTCCTTTTATTTAAGACCTTTTCTTGATGAAGATGTTTGCTGGACGGGAACAGAAAATGGAGCTTGGGACTCGTATACTCAGGATCAATATTATCCCTTCGATGGTTGGAATTCAATTTCCCAGCAGACGCTTAAGGATGATAATCCGTCGAATGATCTGACTCCTCAGGCTGCCAAGCAACTTTTTGAATGGCAGTATCGTAAGAATGGTGAAGTCAACCTGCCGGATCAAACCATTGATTTTGGCTTTGGCGGTCCGGTTCCGCTGATTAGCAGCCAGCTTGGTAATCTTCGATTCTTTTTATCTCACCGCAGTACACAGGATATGTACATGATGCAGATGGCAACAGAGGGATTATATGATCAGAATACAATGCTGAAACTGACATCTGATCTGTCTCCTTTATTGAAGTTAACATTCATCGGAATGTATGGAGAAAAAGACGCCACTTCGTTATCTCGTAGTGGCGGTACGTCTATTTTCGACTCTGAATATGATGTGGCAAATGTCGTTGACCGGATCGGATTCACGATTCCTTGGCGTATCTACGGGGATATATATTTTTCACCCACGAGGCGCTTCTATAATACCGAGTCTCTTATTCTGAATAAGGTAGTTGATGCCAGTTCTTTTTACAAAGTTCAGTTAAAACGGTCAGAAAATATTTACCGGACCGGTCCGAAAGTGCTGCGCGATACATCCAGGGTGAATGAAATATTCCCCGGCTATTTCGTTGATGAAGCTCCTGACGGTTTCTGGCCTTATAACCTTGCTTCTATTGAAGGTGGTTTATCGTTGGGTGGTGCCGTTAGTACGGCGCGGGACAGCAGTAAATATACCACCTGGACTGCCCGTTTTGACTACACTAACCAGATTAATTTCCGGCACCAGATAAAAACCGGTCTGGAATTTGTCATGGATCATTATGAACTGGAATTCGGTATGGTTAACCTATTCCTTCCTGAGGGTAACACCTGGACATCTTTTGAGAGATCTCCATTCCGAATTACTGGCTATATAGAAGATAAGGTTGAATTTGAAGGGCTCGTTGCCACGTTGGGTTTAGTGTCGGAATATGTCAATTCCAACGGGAAATGGTATGATATTGGAATTTATAATAGTGATTTTTTTGGTGGTGGTTATGATTCCGATTTAGAAAAAGTATACAAAACAAAAAAAGTGAAACCACAATTTTATTTTAGTCCCCGGGTTGGGATTTCACATCCGATCAGTGCTACTTCAAAATTGTATTTCAATTATGGTCATTACCGGCAGATGCCATTTGCCGAACGCCTATATAGAATGCAGCGCTCGGCTATTGATCAGGTGGATTATATCGGTGATCCCGGTTTGGAACTGGCCAGAACAGTGTCCTATGAATTGGGATTTGATCAGTCAATTGCCGATATGTATCTGATCCGTATATCAGGATATTACAAAGATGTGAAAAATCAGCAGGATTGGACTCAGTACCATAGCAGCGACGGGAAAGTCAGTTACTATCTATTAACAAACAACAGTTATGAGGATATTCGGGGTGCCGAAATCGAAGTGACGAAAATGTATGGCAATTGGGTAACCGGAATGATGAATTTTGAATACCGGGTGAACTCTTATGGTAATTTCAGTTATGATGATTTCTTTGAAAATCCGTCGGAACAGAGAGAATGGCTGACCAACACGTACAACCCATATCAGACGAAACCATTACCCGTGCCACGATTTAAATCCTATATTGATTTCCATACACCACGTGATTTCGGACCCGAAATCATGAATCAGAAGTTTTTTGCTGACTGGCATCTGAATGTGATTGCACGATGGACAGCCGGCTCCTGGATGACCTGGAATCCAAATAGCATGAGAGACATCCGGTATAACCTGCAATATACCAGTTCCAAAGGGTTGGATTTTAAGATTTCAAAGACATTTAAATACGATCGTCTGAGTGTAAAAGTATTTGCTGATATTAATAATGCCCTAAATATTAAAAACTGGTCGAATAATGCGTTCTATAATATATATGACTATTATGATTACATGTACTCATTGCATATACCACAAAGCCAGTATGATAAGTTAGGGTATCAGGGAGTTCCAGGTGATGATAAACCTGGCGTATACAGAGACCATGACGTCGAATTCCAGCCAATCGAAGTTGTACCGGACCCAACCACGCTAAGTAATCCAAGTGATATTGCGATTTACTATAATTATAATACAGAACAGTATATGAAAACGGTTGATGGACAGTGGACCCTGGTAGATAAAAAGACGATTGATGAGATTATCGATACTAAAGCGTACATTAATATGCCAAATCAGACCTACTACACTTTTCTTAATCCAAGAGATATATTCTTCGGAATGACCATTTCATTTGATTTTTGATAAAAAAATAGAGGAAATATTATGCGGGAAACATTTTCTATGAAAAAATATCCAACAATCATTTTATTAACTATTCTTGCAATAGTGCTATCGTTACCACTTCAAGCCGATGATACCAAGTGGCTTGCGGTTGGTATGTTGCATAACTGGTTTTCCAGCGGTGGCTGTGAAATTGAAGTTGGTCGGCGTCATGAGATTCGTGATCAGCAGGATGGATTTCAATATCCAGCGCTCTATTCCAGCCAGGATATGCAGGCGGCCAAAGCACTCTGGTTTGGTGCGAAAAATTATGACGATCCTGTAGCGGGAAAAGAATACGCATATAAAGTAGTCCATTGTGGTCCTCGAATTCTCAACGAAACCTCTGAATTTATTCTTCAGGATTTTACACTCTACGGAAAATTTAATCATCCGGATGTTTTTGTAAATGGTGTTCCCGGATCGCAGACTGTGTATCGGGATATAGATGTAGTCGTTGATGAAACTCTTCCGACGGATAGAATGTTATACAATGTTGTCAATACCTCTATGGGTATTACCATGACCCGCAAGATTTATGCTATCACACAATCCTATCACAGCAATTATTTTATCTACGATTTTGAGTTTAAGAATACCGGGATATATGATATAAACGGAAATGTTTCTGCTCAGGATCTTGAAGATGTTATTTTCTTTTTTCAATATCGTTGGGCAGTCTGTAAATACATGGGCGCCTATGGTTTGTATTATGCACCCCAAGACGCAACCTGGGGTGTGAATACTGTGAATGAAGTGCTTCATCCGGCCTATGGTGACAGTTACCGAGCGTCATATGCGTATCATGGTTTACACTCGGGCTTTGAGGGAGACAACATTGGAGCACCCTACATCGGTAGTGGTGGAACCGGATTTCTCGGAGCCGCTCAGATTCCCGGAGTTGTGACAATCTACACCGACAAAGCATACAATGATAAAACAGATGATAAACAGCAACCCAAACATCAGATTCCATTATATTCCGATGCTGATATTACTCAACCATCTTTTAACGACCAGTATAATGAAAATAATATGACAAAGGAATACAACACCTATATGAATGCCGGATTACCATCCCCAACACATGCCGGTATTGTCGGTGATGGTAATGCCAACGAACTGTCATTGGCAGGAGGAGGAGGTGTATCTCAGGGAATCGGATATGGACCCTATGATATTCCTGCAGGAGAAAGCATTCATATTGTGATGGCTGAATGTGTCGGTACGATCAGTTGGGAAAAACGGGACAGTATCGGTGAACAGTGGTTAAATGAGGTGACTCCCTACATTTTGCCAAGCGGATCGGAAACCAGTGACAAAAATGAATTTAAAAATGCCTGGGTTTTTACTGGTATAGATTCTCTATATCAAGCATTTGATCGGGCAACCCAGACTTGGAATGATGATTTTGTAATTGATCCGGCTCCGCCGCCACCGGATGAGTTTACCGTAAATTCCGGTGGCGACCGCATTACCCTTGAATGGTCCAATAGTGCCGAAAGTTATGATGATTTTAGCGGGTATCGGGTCTATCGTTCCATCGACCGGCCGGATTCTACCTTCGAAATGATATATGCCTGTGGTCAGGGAACGGATGATCCGGTCACGAATATTTATGAAGATAAAAGTGCCATTCGTGGTTTTGATTATTATTACTATGTTGTTACCGTGGATAACGGATCCGTAAATACGATTGATAATGGTGTTCAGCTCGAAAGCAGTCTGTTCTGGACCCGGACTATTGAACCAGCAACTCTGACTCGACAACCGGGTACGTCTCTGGATGGTATTCGGGTAGTACCGAATCCATATAATATCAGTGCGTTGAGTTATCAGTTTGGAAGTGTTACTCAGGATCGATTGATGTTTTACGGACTACCGCCTAAATGTACGATTAAAATATTCACTGAACGCGGAGATTTAATCAAGACAATCCATCACACTGACAGTAGTGGTGACGAAGCTTGGGATTCACTGACGTCTTCAGGACAGATAATTGTCAGTGGTATTTATATTGCCTATATTGAAGTTACGGAAGATTCTCCACCTAACTTTAAAAAGGGTGAAAGTATTTACAAGAAGCTCATTGTTGTACGATAAAATGCAAATAAAGACTTAGTATAAGGAGTAAACTATGTTCAGCCAACGCTTAAGCAAAATAATCTATGTAGTCTTCCTTATGATTCTATTACTGATTATCAGTTGTGATGATTTTAAAGAAGAGACCTATAAAATCGATTCTATTGACGATATCGGTATTGAAGCAATTACGGATAATGACGCAGCAGAAACAATCAAGCCGATGACTATATCCTGGAGTGATTCACTACAAACGTATACCGTTATTAACATTGGTCTAACAGATACATTTGAGGTAATAACGATCGGCGCAATTTGGGATACATTAATGAAATATGAAATCGAGGTATTGCCGGTAGATTCTAGAATTGTCCAGGCGTTTGATACGGCAGGCGTGGTTATTAGTGTAGATACGGTGATATTTGCTTTAGTAGACAGTCATGTTGATCAGGTTGAATCAAATCCTTCGGTCGATTCCATATTTGTATCAGCGCCTTCGCCGAATTACTTTATGACTGTTGGCGGAAATTTAAATGGATACAGTGTTGCTTACAGATCTTCAACAGCAGGTAGATTAAATATATATTCGAGTAATTTTGTTGATTTTCGAGTAATTAAAATTAGTTCGATGGATTCGACTTATATTGTTTCAACCAGTATTCCTCTCGAGATGATTGCTGAATACTACACATTATCGGACAATAATTTGCCTGACCCATTGGTAAAATCATATATATCAATAGATCTGGAAAATAAGGATTACATAATTCAGTTAAAGAAAACGGAAACAACTATCAATAGTGGTAAGACCTATTTCTCACTAGTGACAGAGTAACAGAAGTAATGAATTTTCATTGGAGAGATGATGAATATTACAATTATTGAAAAGTTTATAATATTTATAACCATTCTTCTATTGGTTACAGTTACTTTTGCTGAGGAGAAATTGGCCCAGACGGGTTTTCAGTTTTTGAGTGTGGCGACCGATGCGCGCGCCGGTGCCATGGGAGATGCGATGACATCTTTGGAATTGGGTTCTGCCTCCCTGTACTTCAACCCGGCGGGTCTGGCCCGAATGGATGGTCGTTTTGAACTTCTGGCCAATCAGAATAAGTGGATAGCGGACATTACCTACAACTCCTACGCCGTGTCCTACAATCCGGCCGGAGGCCGCTATGGTGTATTTGGTTTGAGTTTTGTGTCGGTAGATTACGGAGAAGTTGAAGGGACAATGGTCTGGGCTAATGAACAGGGCTACATAGATACTGAGATCCTGAATCCCACGGCTTTCAGTGCTGGTCTTGGATATGCGAAAACCCTGACGGATAAATTTTCGGTAGGAGGTCAGATCAAATATGCGGGTCAGCAATTGGGCAAGAGCATGACGACATTGGGTGATGACAGCCTGATTGTAAAGAAGAACCTTGCTTTTGCGACAGCCGTTGATTTTGGGACGCTCTATCGGACCGGGTTCAAGAGCCTTGTTTTTGGGATGTCGGTGCGCAATTTTTCTAATGAGATTAAGTTTGAGAAGGAGGCTTTTCAGTTACCGTTGGTCTTTCGCTTGGGTTTGTCGATTGATTTGATGGACCTGTTACCGGAGCTTCCGGGTCACAGCATGCTTTTGAGTGTTGATGCGTCCCACCCGCGCTCCTATCCGGAGCAGTTGATGGTTGGTCTGCAGTATGGTTTTCAGGAGACCCTGTTTTTACGTTTAGGATATGAAGGCAATCATGATGAGAACGATATCAGTTTTGGATTTGGCTTATCGCGCCTCGGATTGAGTTTTGACTATGCCTATACGCCTTATGGAGTATTTGATAATGTTCAACGCATGAC
>JAGLWX010000256.1 GCA_023133185.1 Fidelibacterota bacterium | reverse complement strand
CCCTAAAATTACCATTACGCCGAAAAATTATACCCGGAACAATATAAACGGTTAAAAGAGGAGGGGAAACTCAGCAGCCAGCAGTAGATCATTCGGAGGAATCCCTGTCCTGAGACTGCCTGGTTTTTTCCCGCCTGTGATCGACTATAGATTTAATAATAATTATCGGTAAGACGATATATATGATCCCGTTTATATACTGATCGCAAATATTGCTGGGCCACGGGAACGGGCGAAAAATAAAAAAATCAGTTGCATGACCCCTAAATAGGATTTCCAGTACATTCCCCATGGCGCCGATCGTTAAAGCAAGGATCACCGAATAAATAATTTGATTGCCCTGATCAAGCTTTTCTTTCAGGATTGATTTTGATAGAGAAAATATTAAAATGCTAACGAAAATTAATCCGGTTAGCGCCCAAATGAAGTGATTCTTGATTGGTCCGAAAAGAAAGTGATAACCGGTATTGTGGGTTCGGTAGAAAAATAAAAACGAGAAAATTGTCGAAACAGTTTTTTCGAGAGGCAAACGTGAGTTGGCGATATATTTAGTCAGAAAATCAATACCAAGCAGAATAATTCCTCCGCTGAATGCGTAGCCAAGCATAGATTTCCGTTTTTCCATGAATAATTCCTTTTGTTCAGAATTCGGCATTAACGATGCGAGCGTCGATATTGAGTTAAAAACCGGGTTGGGTTTTCCCTGGAGCCTCGAATTCTCCTGAATAAGGAGATATATATCTGTTCTATTTCAGGAGATTGCCGCTCCGCTGTTGGATTCAGGACTAATCCCTGTAATACATGTCCCCATCCCTCCATCAGTTCTCCGGTTTGGGCTTGAATTGCTCCCAATAAAATCAAGGCATTCTCACGTTCAAGACTGCCATACTTGGATACCTGGGAAATTAGATTCAGGGCATACTGATAGTTGCCCTGATGAAAAGCATTCCAGGCAAGTTTTAGGTATAACCGAAAATTCAGATCATGGTGCAGCGAATCAAGTTTAGCAGACTCCTGCGCATCCGAATATTGAATGCTTAGATTTTCAAAAGTGGTGTTCAGAATTACTTTGATCAGAAATTTATTTGACAGATCGATCAAGCTGCTGTCACTGCATTCGAGGAGTTTATCGGAAAGAAATATTATGCGCTCCACATCGCTGTATTCAGATTGTAGCAGATGGGTGCCGAACTTAAAATACAATTTATTGCGAATGCTGTCAGAACTCAAGCTCCGGTCAAGATAAGGTAATAAGGCAATCGAAGCAGCGGCAGGAAGCGGTAACATATTATCAAAATGCAGCGCGTTTTCGACATTATGATCAATAGTTGCCGTGTCAGTATATAAGTTAGTGAATATAAATTGATAAAGAGTCGTTCGTATCTTAGTATCTGACCGGATCAGTAACTGATCTATCGCAAATTGTATTGCGGATTCACTATCATCTGAATCGGCGCCAAGAATATGTAAAACATTACCGATAGCTTTTGATATGCTGTCACTTTCAGGATAATCGGATATGAATTTTATAAATTCGTTACAGCGGGTTTTTGGCGCTTCAATATTTTGGATAGATTGAAATGCCTCCATTTCTTTTTTCGATAAGCAGGAATATATAATTCCAATCATCATTATGAAGATGGAAAGAATCCTTATTTGTCTTATTGCCCTGATAACGGTCTTCATAAATAACAACCGTGTCTTGTTAAACACAACGAACGATGAAAGCCAACCCTGCAAAGATTATTTAACTTCATGAAGAACCGGTTTAAATAAAATTTGTGTATATTCGTGTAATTCGTAGTTTACTTTCATAAATAATTAGTATTTTCTATTTCTTTTTTGTTAGACGTTGCCATCCGAAAAGTGGCGTGCGTAAAGGCATGTAACCGGAATCAGCGGACCTAATGTCCTGTAAAGAAATAAAAATATCAGGATCAATTTCATGTGCTAAGCTAAGTAAAAATTTTACTTTTTTACGGGGAACAATGCTGAAAATTATATTAACCTGTCCTTTTCCTCCGGTCGCTTTAATAACCGTTGCTCCAAATCCGGCGTCACGAAGCGCCATTGGTAGTACTTCCATAGTATTGCGCGTAATAATGCGGACAGTCTGCAATCCCAAACCAATTTTCTCATCAATTAATATTCCAATGAAATTGCCAAAGGCAAAACCTAATCCATATGCCAGGAAACAGGCGATATTTGTGAGGTGTAGCATTGCCTGGGATATCGCCAGCAACCAAATCGATACTTCAAAAAATCCCAGAAAAGCCGCAGCGCCTTTTTTACCTTTTGAGACTAAAATGATTCGGAATGTGCCGATAGAGACATCAGTCACGCGGGCTATGAATATTAATACCGGAACAACTATCCAGGTAATTAGCCAGGTATCGCTTGTTAAAAAATCCATATGACTTATTGTTTATAATTACTCAAATAGCTCAATGTTTCCACCGGTATGAATAAAAACAACTGTTTCGTCGGGAGTGATTTTACCTGAGCGGCAGTAGTCGATCAGCCCATGGGCAGCTTTTCCGGTATATACATAATCCAGAAAAATACCCTCATTTTTGGCAAATAATTCCACGGCTTCTTCACATCCGGCAGTTCGGATACCGTAACCTTTTCCGATATAGCTTTCATCTACATGAACGATTGATTCGGGAACCTGAATATTGAGAAAATCGCCGGCAGATTGGGCCAGATCACGAACATTTTTCTCCAATTCGTTTTCGGGAACATCTATGCTCATTCCGATAATCTCTCCGGACCAGCCGGTAATTGCCTGACCAGCAACCAACCCTGCCTGTGTTCCGGCAGAGGATGACGCATGAATCACTTTATCGACTACGATTTGTTGACGTTCAAAGTCATCCATCAGTTCGCCCCAACCGGCAATATAACCGAGAGTTCCGATCGAAGTCGAGCCGCCGGGAGGCAGGAAATAGACATTTTTCCCGTTATATTCAAGGTGGTTTTTTACTTCAAGCGCTTTCTTCATGCGTTCTTTCGGATCTATTGTGTCAATATGATAGATCGTTGCATCCAAAAGATGATCAATAAGCAGGTTGCCGGTCGGATTTTTCGGTTCTTCCCCACTCAGGATCAGGTGAACAGTTAGTCCGTACTTTGCACCGACACATGAGAGGATCCTGCAAAAATTTGATTGATTTGCTCCGATTCCAATGATGGAGTCGCATCCTTTTTTTAAAGCGTCGGCAATTAAAAAATCGAACTTACGGGTTTTATTTCCTCCAAAAGCAAAACCGGTCAGGTCATCCCGCTTGACATATATGTTGCATTCCAACAACTTGGATAGTGAATTCATCCTGTAAAAAGGTGTTGGTAACAGCGAAACAGGCTCCTGATCCATCTGTGATAGCAAATCATCAATTTTTTTCATCTGCATTCTCCAATTGTTAGTTAACAGAAAATTACGATTATAATTTTATTTTTAAAAGCATATCTGAATAGGATTCCATCATCAGGTCTTTGGTTTGTATTTTTAAAATCTTCATAAGGTTCCGGCATTGTTCAAGCAGCTCTTTATGAGAATATCGGTTCTCATTATCAATTGCCTCAATTTCAACAAAAGTACCAAGTTTTAAGACTGTATCCAAATGGATTTTTACGTTGTTAATAAAATATATTTCGCGTTGTTTGTCAACCGTTACTGTTTTTTTCAATGCGGCTGACAGCACCTTATCCAGACTTTCAGGTTGATCTGTATGGTATAAATTGATATGCGAAACTTTCGGATCTTTCTGCTTTTGGCGCCGATAGAAGATAAGGGCTTTTTCAATATTCCCAATTCGTAGTTTCAATTTGCCTTTCGGTGTTTCATAATAGTGGTCCACCTGGTGATCCAATCCGACATAGTTTGCCTGGCAAGATAGGATAATTTTTCGTACCCTCTCTAAGTTCCGGCATATAGCTTTAATCTCAACATTTGTGATTGACATAACGTTCATAATGTAAAAATATATTTGATTAAGCCCAGCAGCTTTTTCGGATTTATGAAAAATTTATCGAAGTTTTATTTATATAGTTAATTTAACTTGAAAAATCTTCTAAAAATATTCATATTCAAGATGATGAAAACGTTCAAATTGAATAGCATATTAGTGATAATCCTGTTGGGCTCCTGTTTATTTGGTTCAATTCCAACCGGTATGGAGTATAAAAAAATAAAAAAACAGCTACCCAGAACTTCACGCAGTATGTTCAAACAAGCGAATACATATTTAAAGAAGGACCAGTATATTCATGCGAAAAAACTGTATGATGGAATGATTAAGCGTCAGAAAAATTTTTATGCCTATTGGGGCTATGCCTGGTCTGAATGGCAACTGGATAACAATAAAAATGCGCGAGCGTTATTTTATAAAGCCTTTAATATCAACGATTCTTTATATTCCTTTCTAAATAATTATGCTGAATTTACACGGCAAATCGAGACTGATTGGAGCATCATTCGCCGGATAGCAAATGCGATGTACCGTTGTAAGAATAATGATGACGCACTGCTGCTAATTTTGGATCACGTTGTTGAACCGAGTGATGAAAGTGAAGCGCTGGAATTTTTCAAGGAATTGCGGGAAGCATATCCGGACAACCCCAATATCAACGTTTATTATGCAATATTGTTGTGTGATATTGGAAAAAGCAAAGATGCTGTTACACTTGCACAATCTGTAATAGATATTGCCGCCGATCCATTTCATTTAAAAATGATTGAACGTATTTTAGCAAACAACGGCTATTTCATTGATGCGGCAAGAGCGTGTGATAATCTCGGTCGGCTGGCTAAGAAATCGGCATATACATACGACGCCTGGGGACATCTTGAATTTAAACAGGGTCATTATGAAAATGCCGTGATTTATTATCAAAAAGCGCTTCATTTTGATTACAGTAAGCAAATATTAATGACGCTTGCCCGCTTATATCATTTTTATTTAAATGATTCCAGGAAAGCGATTTACTACAGCAAGGCTGCTCTCCAGATCGACCGGTCGATTGCGGATGCATATTTCATCCTGGCGGAAAGCGCTCGAAAATCCGGGAATCTCGACAAAGCCTTTCATTATTCCACAAGCCAGTTGGAATTACTGCCTGATCATCCTCATCCCCATTACTACCACGGGAAATTACTGTATGAAAAGAAACTCTATCGGGAAGCCATCCCGTATCTGGAGAAAGCGGTGGCGATCAGTCCTGATGTGCAGCGGTATCGATTAGTATTGGCAAAATGTTATGGCGGCGCCGGTCTCCTAAAAAAAGCGAGCCAGACATACAAGAACTTTCTAAATGAACCTTTAAAGGATTTATGGACAGAAGAAGAAATGCTCAGGGAAGATCCTCCCGAGCCCAAATAATTATACATTTACTTATATCCGTTCTGACCATCTTTTCCTTATTACAGTGTTTATCTAAAATTCCGAAGAATGACCTGCCGGAACCCATTATTGAAGATAACCCGGAACTTATTGATCTTTATTGGAAAGCCTGGTCATTGATCCATCAATCAATATCCCATGGCAATCGAATTAATGGTTTTCCGGACAACTATTTCAATCTGACCGGAGATGACGTACTTGATCAATGGTCAACCCTGTCCTCGTCATTATTCACAATTTATGGATACTATTTATATCCTGTAATGCAAACTCTGGATTTGTTTTATGATAAGCAACGTTCCGACGGCTTTATTTCCAGGGTGTATTTAGTTAATTCCGGTGATCTGCTTCATATTCCCACTCAACATAACCCGATGATTCATCCTCCCTTATTCACGTGGGTGGAATTGAAATACTTTGAGTTCACGGCAGATACCGCACGTGTACAGTCAGTTTTCCCTGCGCTTGAAAAATATTTTTGGTGGTTGGATTCCTATTGCAGGGGGAAAGAGGAAGCGGCAAATCTATACTGTTCAACGCCAACCGGTTCGGGGATGATGAACTTGCCGCGTGGAGAGGCTGTATTTGGTGGTTGGACGGATATATCAGCCCAAATGGCAATGTTTGCCGACCATCTGGGGCATATGGCTCAGATATTGGGAAATGATAAGAAATCATCTTATTACAGACGAAAACATCTTGATATTTCAGAATCAATCCAGACAAAGTTATGGCATTCTGACTCCACATTTTATTACCATATTACGCGGGAAGGAAAACAGATTAAAATAAATACCGTGGCAGGATTTTGGCCGCTGCTGGCAAAAGTTCCTGATGACGAAACCGCACAGAAGTTGATTAAACATTTAAAAGACCCCGGTGATTTCAAGTCACCGCACATGTTCCCAAGCGTTTCGGTGGGAGAACAGGAGTACAACCCCAAAGGATTTTACTGGCGCGGCGGTGTGTGGAGTATTATGAATTATATGATTATTCAGGGACTGATGGAATATGGTGAAGATGACTTCGCCAGGGAAGCCGCCTGGAACCATATCTCTAATATGAATAAAGTATTCTTAGAGTTTTCTTCAGATACGCTGGTTGATTTTAATGTTGAAAAACATGAATCTTCAAATACAATCTGGGAATTGTATGCGCCGAGGGGAGACAAGCCCGGGACCCGCCTGGACGCCATTTATGGTCAGAGGGATTATATAGCATTTTCGGGGCATGGTCCCATTACAATGCTGATAGAAAATATACTGGGTTTCAAGGTAGAAGCGCCTACCGACGAACTTACCTGGACTATTCACCGGACAGATAAACATGGCATCAAACGGCTGAGGTTTGGAGATAATTCAGTATCAGTGTGGACAGATAGACGGACGGAACCATCTTCTTTATTATCTGCTCACGGAGAAACGGAGTCCGCCCTGCAGATTAATTTTATAGTTGAACACGATACGTTTTCAATCCAGTTTGATCCGGGTCTTATTGAGGTGACGTTTATTCCGGATAATTTTATTTTAAAGGAAAGATTTTTACCTTAGAGGGATAATTCTTGTTTTATCGAGTAAGCAGTTTCCAACACATTTGTTACATATCGCCGGCTATTGTTATAGCGTAACAAAGCACGGCGTTGTCTGGAATTATCCTCACTCCAACCCTTTCTGCTGAGGAAATTACCCACACTCATGATCGCATCGGGGTAACTGTAAAGATCGACTCTACCGTCGCCGTCTCCATCAATTCCATAGCGCTGAACATTGGACGGCATAAACTGGGGATAACCAAAGGCTCCGGCATAGGAGCCGGGCAATTCAAGAACATCAATATGGCTTTCGATGTGGAGTATCAATAAACTGGCAAATTCCGTCCTGGCAAACTCTGCTTTTCGGATGGCTCGCTCCTTGTATAGTTCAATCAAATTCCGGCGCCTGTCAAAATTTAGATAATGATAATTTTCGTTAATGTAATTTTCGATTTTGCCGAGCGATTCCGGGCTGTCTGCAAGAGCCAGTGAACTTAGAATATTAAAAACAGAATGCTTGCCGATGATATTGCCCAATTTTGTTTCGATAAATAAAACCGCAACGATTGCTTCACGGTCAACGCCATAAACTTGCTCAGCGTTTGCTAATTGATTGCCGAATGTGTTGATAAATTCTTTTATATCATAGCTATTATCTTCGGCATGGAACATAACGCTGCTATAGTTATCCATTGTTGGTGGATTATAAAGATTTATGGCGATGTTGTCATAGAATTCCACACGGGGATCCAGAAAAAGGTGCTGCACTTCCTCAAGAGGAATTTTTTGTTCTTCAAGATAACTGAACAGGGTTTCGTACCGTTGCATCGGATTTTCCGCTTGGCTCAACTGCACAGAGTCGCTGCGAAAGCCAGTGAACAGTATAATACCGAGGATAAATCCGCCGAGCATTAATTTTTTATATTTAAATATTTCGTTCATTCTTATTCTACTTATTTGAAAATTGTTGTAATAAAACTATCATAAGGTTACACTAAAAATGTATATTTAGTGGTGAAATGTATCACAAGTTAGAAAAAAGTCGTGGATGTTACGGAATAAAATCTACTATTGCAACATAATTCTGTTTCTGAAGTTCTCCCGAAATTGGAAATCCCTTATAGCGCAATATTTTGTATTTTAAGATGGTAAAACACTTTGACAAGTGGAATAGTAATTTAGGAAAGTTGAGATGGAAAAAGCCTTGTTTCATGAAGATTCCAATCAACCTCCCCTTTCCGAACTCCTGGTGGAGCTTTCCCCTCCTTAGCAAAGGAGAGAAATAAGGGAATGGGGGTATCCACTTGAATTCGGTATATACAATATATAGATTATAGGGTAATGGAAAATTACCCCAAAACACTTCTGGAATTTGAAGCCATGTTTTCTACGGAAAAAAACTGCCGCGATTATCTGTATCAATTGCGCTGGCCAAATAGCTTTTGTTGTCCGCGATGTGGTTATGAGAAAGCATGGCCTGTTAGTACCGACCTGTTCCAATGTGCTGGTTGTAATCACAAGGTCTCTGTAATTTCTGGGACGGTTTTTCATGGTACGCACAAACCTTTGACGCTTTGGTTTAGAGCGATCTGGTGGTTAACTAGTCAAAAAAATGGTGCAAGTGCTTTGGGTCTTAAAAGAATTCTTGGATTGGGCAGTTATCAAACTGCCTGGGTATGGCTCCATAAGCTCAGGCGTGCCATGGTTACCCCTGGGCGAAATCGACTCTCTGGAACAATTGAAGTAGATGAGAGCTACATTGGTGGAAAAAGGCCGGGAAAACGAGGGCGAGGCGCAGAAGGGAAATCTTTAGTAGTCATCGCAGCCGAAGTCAAAAGCCCTCGTATCGGGCGAATTAGACTCCAACGTGTCTCAGATGCTTCTGCTACAAGTTTGGAAGAAGCCGTTCAAAGAGCAGTGGATCAAGGAAGCATTATTCAAACAGATGGGTGGAACGGATATAGTCATTTGGAATCTCTCGGATATATTCATAAAATTGTGCGCAAGGATGCAGAAATAGGAGATAACTTGCTGCCATATTGCCATAGGGTTGCCGCATTGTTGAAACGCTGGCTCATGGGAACCCATCAGGGAGCCGTCAGTCATGAGCACTTGGACTACTATCTCGATGAATTTACTTTCAGATTCAACCGGCGGACTTCAAAACATCGTGGCAAGCTTTTTTTTCGGCTTCTCCAGAATGCTGTACGAGTAGATCCCGTCCCATTCAAAGAAATGGTCAAGGGCGTTAGGGGGCAAAAATCTCGCAAATACTACATGTAGTAGGTACCTCAATGAAGTGGATACCCCCATAAGGGAATATGGGTAATAGGGGAAATATTGATAAGATTTCTAATATATCAGAAACCAGATAAAATCTACCAAATGA
>JAGLWX010000255.1 GCA_023133185.1 Fidelibacterota bacterium | reverse complement strand
CTCTCAACTGTAGAAGAAAAGTTAGAGGTAGAAATAAAACCTGTAAGTACTTTCATTATAAATACAAAAAATGGTGAGAAAATAAAAATGCTTGCCTCTACTGCATTTATTGAAAATGGTAAACTAAAAGGGAAAAGATCACTATTAGTAGGTATGCCACGGGAAGTAAGAATCGAAGATATAAAAAGCATTAGATTATATACAGAGGGCTCAAAAACGCGTAAGCATTAATTATTTGTGAGGTAAATTAAATATATCAACACCTAACGAACCCGCCTCGCACCTTACGCCATATAAATAAAACCAACATTATAAATGTAAAGAAGATCATTTATCATTTGGATTGCCGATACTGCCTTTTAATGATGATAGTGTCTCAACGCCGGAGTGGAAAGGCGAGAGAACGCGCCTTAATTAGTGTCTGTCCATAAAGTCTTGATATTAGAATTATTTTGAATATCGAATAAAGATTAACGATTTCAGATTTTCAACCACTTCACAAATCGTTCATCGGTGGTTTTCCTGTAAAATAATTTTGTAAGCAAAATTAAAATCTTTGATTTTATTTCACAGGGTGAACTTGTTCTTAAATCAATTTTTTCAACTTTATGGACGAACACTAATTAGCCCCCATTCGAAAAGGAAAAAAATGTTAACGCAGAGACACAGAGTACACTAAGTACTCAGAGAATTATAAAGATTTTTATTAATCCGGCATTTGCCGGATGAAAATAATTTATTTGCCGCCAAACTACATGAAATTTTTTAATAACCTTTGCGTTCTCTGCGCCTCTGTGTTAGATAAAAAAATCCTTTTCAAGTTGGGTCTAATTATCGACCGGAAAAATTGGTTTCCCGCCCTGTTATCTCAATATAAAATTATGTAGATTACCGGGGTTTTTTAACTTCCAAAAAGAATTTTGAACTGATGAACACAGCTTCGGTAAAAGGAGAATACTGTTTATGGAACATTCCGAAAACAAATCCACACCGGATAAAGACATGGCGCTTGTGGAAAAAATACGGTCCCGGATTAATGAGGTCGAAGAATTAATTAAGGCAATGAAGTCAAAACTGCCCAACAATTCACAATAAACAATCAAACCACGTTTTATAGATTAAGGAGTAAATATTGAAAGTCATTATTCCCATTAAACAGGTTCCCGAAACCAGCAATGTCAAAATGGACCCCGTTACCGGCACTATGGTGCGAGAGGGGGTCGAACCGATTATCAATATATTAACGGCCCGGATATTGCCCCGGACTTGCATGTTAATAGAATGGCAGTAAAATGACTTAAAAAATTTATTGAATAAAATTTCTACGGAATAAAAAAGGGGAACGTGATGAATTTCCAACTAAATAAACCGTATAATGATTTACCGTTGCTTCCGCCTGAAAGCGAAAAATTTGAAACAGTAAAAGTCTATAAAAAATTATCAGAGGCCAGAGCTTCTCTTGCGGAACTCAAAGGTAGAATGCCGGTTATTCCCAAACCGGAAATGCTAATTAATACCCTTGTTCTGCAGGAAGCCCGCGACAGTTCAATTATTGAGAATATTAACACCGAAGCAGATATCCTTTTTACAGCTTTTACTTCAAATAAACAAAACTTCCCGGCTGCAACAAAAGAAGTTTTGCGTTATCGCCAAGCGCTTTGGCAGGCATTTCAATCACCGAAACAATGGAAATTAGATTGGATTGTAAAAATATTCCAGACAATAACACTCAAGCAGGAAGCTGTTCGTGATGCTCAGGTTCGGATTGGCAATGATTTTTCTACAGTGTACACCCCGCCACAACCCGGGAAGATTCTCAAAGAAAAACTTTCGAATTTTATAAAATTTGCTCAAAATAATTCAGTTGATCCACTTATTGCGATGGTAATTCTTCACTATCAATTCGAATCCATCCACCCTTTCAGCGATGGCAACGGAAGAACCGGAAGAATTTTAAATGTGCTTTATTTAACCAAAAAAGGTTTGTTGGATTTACCGATTCTCTATATTTCAAAATATATCCTTGAATATAAAAGTGAATATTACAGGTTATTGAGAGATGTTACAGAAAACGGTAATTGGGAATCCTGGATTTTGTTTATTTTGGAAGCTGTTAATCAAACTTCCAAATTCACTCTGGAAAAAATAAATGCAATTTACAATTATTTTAATGAAGTAGTAAAACAAGTAAAAGATAAGGCAAAAGATATATATTCATACGAGTTGATCGAGTTAATCTTTTCTCAACCTTATTCTAAAATTGGCCTCCTTGTTGAATCTAAAATTGCTTCACGAAATACAGCAAGTAAATATTTGAACAAACTGCACGAGATTGGAATTTTGGAGCCAAAGAAAATTGGAAATGAAATACTTTATTTAAATAAAAAATTGTATGAAATTTTATCAGCAGGATAAGGAGCGCACAAATTAATGATAATGTTGTGCAAGTTGTACGAGATATGCACAAAGAGAGTGCATATAAATCAAAGTATGCACAAGAATACATAAAAATTGTATGCGTTTATTATTAAGTGCACAGATATTGTGCAGGATATGGAAATAATAATGTCACGAATAACCGAATCCTAAATAAATACTAAAAATATATTTTACAGATAAAGGAGTAAATCTTGAAAGTCATTGTTCCCATTAAACAGGTTCCCGAAACCAGCAATGTCAAAATGGACCCCGTTACCGGCACTATGGTGAGAGATGGGGTCGAACCGATTATCAATCCTCTCGATTTATACGCCATCGAAGAGGGAGTTCGGCTCAAAGAACAAAACGACGGCGAGATCTTAGCGCTGTCCATGGGACCACCGAAAGCGATGACGGCTATTAAAGAGGCTATCGCCATGGGATGTGACGACGGCATTTTACTCAGCAATAAAGCCTTTGCCGGCGCAGATACCTGGGCGACATCTTACGTGCTGTCACAAGCTATTAAAAAAATGGGTGAATTCGATTTGGTCTTATGCGGCGAACGCGCAACCGACGGCGACACAGGACAGGTGGGACCGGGAATTGCCGCCTGGCTGGACATCCCTTTTTCCACTTACATCAGTAAAATCATCGAGGTAAAAAAGAAAAGCATCGTCATTGAACGTATGGTGGAAACGGGCTACGAAATCCTTGAAATCGAAACGCCCTGTCTGTTGACCGTGGTTAAAGAAATCAACTATCCGCGGCTGCCGTCGCTCAGAGGCAAGCAACGCGCCAGAAAAATGGAAAACCAGACTTGGGGACCGGTAGATGTTGATGCTAAACCGGAAAATCTTGGTCTGAAAGGTTCGCCAACCCAGGTGGTTAAAATTTCCAAGCCACAGGTGACCCGCAACGGACAACTCCTGAAGCCTCATGATGAAAAAGAGATCGAGGGCGCCGTGGATCGATTAATTGATTTCCTGAAAGAAAAAGAAATTGTCTGAGGAGAACCATCATGTCGTATAAAGATGTCTGGATATTAGGAGAACAGGAAGAGGGACAGGTTAAATTAGTATCCTATGAATTATTAAAACGCGGGCGGGCGCTTGCTGATAAACTCGGAGTAGATCTAATAGCTATTATCCTGGGAAAAAAGATCGGCAAAAACGGTATCCGGGAACTCATTTACAGGGGCGCTGATAAGATTATCATCGTTGAAGATCCCGCACTGGAATTCTTTCTTCCCGAACCGTATGTCAATACAATCGAAGACCTGGTGAATAAATATAAACCGGAAATTTTCATCGCCAGCGCAACAACAACGGGCCGAACAGTCGCTCCGGCGCTGGCTATCAAATGCAATGCCGGCTTGACCGCAGACTGTACCGGACTCGATATTGAAGACAGGACGGGGAATCTTATCCAGACCCGCCCGGCAATCGGGGGAAACATCCTGGCTACAATAAAAACCCCGAATCATCGTCCCCAGATGGCAACTGTCCGTCCTCATTCAAATAAACCGCTTGAATCCGACTCTTTAAGAACCGCAGAAGTTATTTATGAAACTGTCGATCCGGTTCGTTTGAAAAGCCGGGTAAAACGTCTGGAGTTCAAGAAGAACGAGGAAGAGGGCGGCAATATTCAGGATGCGGAAATCATTATCGCTGGCGGAAAAGGTTTTAAAAAGGACGATAATTTTAAAATGGTTCATGACATTGCTGCAATATTGAACGGGGCTGTCGGCGCCACCAGGGATGCCGTCGATCTGGGATGGGCAACCTATCCTCACCAGATTGGATTGAGCGGAAAGACCGTCAGTCCAAAATTGTACATCGCCGCCGGAATTTCCGGGTCTGTTCAACACCTTGCCGGCATTAAAACGTCAGAAACGATTATCGCGATTAATAACGATCCGGAAGCCCAGATTTTTCATGTCGCTGATTTCGGAATTGTCGGTGATCTTTTTGAAATACTGCCGCTATTCAAACAGAAGCTGCAAGCCCTCAAAAAAGGACAAGAAACAGAGGAGATCCAAGGTGCCTAAATTAATATATAATGCAATCACTCAGACGATTATTAATGAATTAATAACAATCCTCGGTGCCCGGTACGTTATCTATGACGATCCCGAAAAACTTGAGCCCTACTCACATGACGAGATCACCGAGAAAGCATACGCCCATATGCCTGATGTTGTGGTAAAGCCCCGCACAGCCGGGGAAATTGCCCAAATTATGAAGCTGGCAAACCGTGAAAAAATCCCGGTTACACCCCGCGGCGCCGGCAGTGGATTATCAGGCGGAGCCGTTCCCGTTTTCGGCGGAATTCTAATGTCTTTTGAGCGGATGAATGATATCCTTGATATCGACCGTGACAATATGATCGCTGTCGTTGAGCCGGGTGTGATCACAAACGACCTGAATAATAAACTGAAAGACGACGGTCTCTGGTTCGCCGGCTATCCGATGAGCCTTGAAAGCTGCTACATTTGCGGCAATGTTGCCGAAAACGCCGGCGGCGGTAAAGCCGTGAAGTACGGGGTAACCGACCGCTATATCATAGGATTAGAAGTTGTTACGCCCGAAGGAGAGATCATTCACTTAGGCGGTAAAATTGTAAAAAACGTGGTGGGATACGATCTGATCAAACTGATGGTTGGGTCGGAAGGAACGCTGGGAATTTTCACCGGCATCACAATCAAACTACAGCCATTGCCCACCGAAAAAGTCGATTTATTAGTTCCCTTCCGGGATGCCGAAGCCGCCATAAAAATGGTGCCCACTATTTTAACAAATGGACGGATTATTCCCACGGCGATAGAATTTATGGATCAATTGTCCTTCCGGACATCGTATCGCTATCTCAATGAACATCTGCCCCACGAAGACGCCGGAGCCATGCTGCTGATCGAAGTGGATGGAAACAATATGGAACAACTGGAAAAGGAATATGAAACTATCGGCGAACTGTGTCTCGAAAACGGCGCTCTCGATGTCTTTGTGGCTGATAATGTCACGACCCAGGAACGAGTTTGGAGCATCCGGCGCAATATTGCGGAAGCCTTTATGGTTTATTCGCCCGTTCAGAGCCTGGAAGATATTGTCGTTCCCGTTGCGAACATTCCTAAAATACTACCCGAATTGAAAACTCTTTCCAATAAATACAATGTGCTGATCCCGTGCTATGGTCACGCTGGCGACGGAAATTTACATGCGACTATTGTAAAGAAACCGGAGATGGATATCGGTGATTGGAATGAGTGCCTGCCTAAAATTTTGTTTGATCTGTACGATAAAACCGTTGCACTCGGCGGAACCATCAGCGGCGAACACGGCATAGGACACAAGCGGAAAAAGTTTCTTGACCAGGCGCTGGAACCGGCAACCATCGAATTGATGAAGCGTATCAAGCAATCCTTTGACCCTAACTACATCTTGAACCCCGGGAAAATATTCGATAAATGAAACGCTTTTCAGCGATATTTCAAGAGCTGGAGTGTTTTCATTCCCGCTTTTTGCTATATTATACCAATCGATCAAGGTGAAACATGTTTAAAATAGT
>JAGLWX010000254.1 GCA_023133185.1 Fidelibacterota bacterium | reverse complement strand
GTTTTAGATAAGTTTTCAGGGCTTCCAGCGCCAGGTCATCACCAAGTTTTTTACGATAGCGAAACATATCGGCGATCGTCTTTTCCCGATTATAAATACGGATAACATGGTTTCCTGACTTCACCTGATCAATACCCGGCGAATAGAAACGCTCCGGGAAATAGTATTTTCGTATCGGCGGATAGGCAATCTGCGGAAACTTTTCAGACTGCAGTACTGCTATATGGATTTCCGACGGATTGAATGTTGTCAGACCATGATAATCAAGAGCGGAGAGCAGACAGATTACCCCTTTAGGTAGGGCTTGCATGACATCAATATAACTGTCAGGAATGCTGCTTGATTCAGGCATATCTACCAAACGATAAAGACCGGGTTTGATTTTCTCAATAATACCGCTTTCAACCAGATTGGCGATATCACGGGTATGAAAAGATGCTGCTTTCAGTTCTTTCATTCTCGCATAGCCACTGTGATTTTTAAAGTATTGAATAATTGTTTCCATAAGCCCCGGTTCTATTTTTCTGTTAATATAATACATTTACAGAAATAATGAACCATATTTTTATAGTTCAATTTTATTACCTCCAAATAATTGAGCATGACAGTTTTGATACTTTTTTCGATTTCATCAAATTTGACCATTTTACAGACAATCTAATCCTTTATCACTCCATTACTCCAATTTTCCGGCATCTCTCAAGCGATTAATGCTGGTTTTAAGGGGAATTGTTATATATAGCTATTGACGAATTTTAAGCCGGGAGATTTCCCAGGGCAAGATAATTTTACCTTTCCTGTCAAGTTTTTCACGAACTCTCATAAAGCATAAACCCATATAGCGATCCGAGCCTTTTATTTTTTGAACCCACTCGTCGTAGGGCGTATCAAAAGTAGTCATCTTGCTACTAGAAGATTCGCGGATATATTTTCCACCGTTCTTTTCGGTAATCATGAGCATATGGGCAGAAAAGATATTGGTTTTATTGGCAAAAATAAGCGCCAGAATATCTCCCGGGCGGGTACTGTTTCTAATCTTCAATAAATCTTCTGTTGGGACGTAATCAATAGTCAATTCCCGATCCGGCAACACATATCGTAAATCCGTGATATCCTTTTTCTTAAAAAACTCCGTATGTGATATTGTACGGGTTACATTCTTTGTATATTTTCCGCCCACTTTCCGGGAAACGTCATCTAACAGCCAGCTGTTTTCCGGCAGCCAGTCAGCCATTGTGTAGTGATTGCGGGTTCTCATTCCGATGATGCCGTCGCGGTAGCGAATCTGCTGCAGGTTATTGAAAAAATTGTCCCAGCTGTCGGAAATGGAAAGCGCCAGAACGTGTTCGCAAAAGACCATACAGTTGGTTTCCTCAAAATTAATCAGTGGAAAGGTCTCATACAACGCATAGGGACCGTCGCCGGCACAGGCTAATTTATACGGCATGCCTAAAAACAGTTCCGAGTAATAATTGATGCGCTCCGATATTGTCAGGGATTGTTGACTGACGTCTGTCAATAACTGATCGATTTCCAATCTGCTCATTTCATAGACCGGTTTCGAGGGCAACATCTCCTTGCTGCAGCTAATCCGGGTGATGAAAACGATCAACATGACCGTGAGAATTTTTTTAACCATTTCGTACTCCTGACTCTTCAATTAACGTTGCATTAAAATAGTGAAAGTCGATGTAGATGTCTATTGAAAAAAATCCCTGAAATGCTTTAGCCTGTTTAATTCATAAATCTTGCCACTTCTGAATCCCTTCGGGAAAAGACACTAAGGCTCTCAGAATTATTAAAATATAGATATTGAAATATACGAAACAAATCAAAATTTATACCTTACCTTTTTATCTTTATTTTTATATTAAACATCACTTTGTGTCTTGGTGCCTTTGTGGCTATGAATAATTCAGGTTAGAGAGGAAATATCAGGAAAATTGTCGACTTTTTAATGTATATGTCTAAATTATAATCAAACTAAAAAACTGTAGGAGCAAGATATGAAAGATCAATTCACAACATCCTGGAGAAAATTAGCAATCGCGATCTATAAGCAACCGGTTGACAGCCGGATTTATGGAATCATTGACGCCGATGTGACACATATTGTAGATTACATCAAAGAACAGAGAAAAAAGGGTCGCAAACTGACTATCACTCATTTTATTACCGCAGCTGTTGCGCGGACTCTTTATGAGGATTTGCCCGATATCAACTGTTTTGTAAGACGAGGTCATGTGGTGTTTCGGAAGGATGCCGATGTTTTTGTTGCCGTTTCAGTGGGCAAAGGCAAGGATATGTCCGGACTGATCGTGCGTAAAGCTCAGGATCTTTCAGTCGGAGAGATTTCAGAGATAATCTCGAAGGAGGCTCAAAAAAAACGTGAAGGCAAGGAATCCGGTGCCCTTGCTTCCAAAGGAATAATTTCCAAAATTCCGTGGCCCTTTCGAAGAATGATCTTCGTATTTATTAAATGGTGGATTTATGATCTGGGGCTGCCATTTCCATTCCTGAAAATTCCTGCAGATCCCTTTGGCAGTATCATGATCACCAATATCGGAACTTTTGGGCTTTCCTATGGAATGGTGGCTCTTTTCCCGATCGGCAAGATTCCAGCTGTTATCACAATGGGTAAGATCGAGGATAAACCGGTAGTGATTGACGGAGAGATAAAAATCCGCAAGATGCTTCCCCTGACAGGCACTTTCGATCATCGTATTGTGGACGGCGCACAGGGGGGTGCGTTGACAAATGGAGCTATCCGTCGATTGAAAAATCCCAAAGAGCTGGATAGTCCCAATCCTCACAAGACTGAATCCGAATAAATTATTGTCGCCTTCCACTTTGTTCCGGGGTTGTACTCCGGAACATGGCCAAATAGTTTTATTTTTTGGTTATTTTAGGATAAATGGCACTAAGAATAAAGAATTTTGGGGTGGTAAAATCCTAAGTGATAAAAATCTATTGCGGATGAAGATCAGAAATATTTCAGGTGATGAGACTCTTAGAATTCTGAAGTAAAATCCAAATTTGTGTTAATTTGAAATATCTTTTAATTTGCGAGTGTTGAAATAGCGAGGACATTACATGGAATCAATCCACTCACTCTATAATTAGGCATATAAGAAATATTTACTGTGATACACAAAAATCGTTAGGGAGGAAAATAGAATGAAATTAGAGGAATGTTCCAAAAGATTGGATGAGATTTTGACTCTCTCTTCTCAATTACTTGCTTCTGCCAGTACAAAAAATGAATACGATGCCCCATCTGTAGATGATAAATTATTTTATAAGTTTAGAACATCATCTTTATCATTCTTACAACGTGTCTTTGGTGAAAATCAAGCATATTATATTGATTTTAACAAAGAAGTTAATAGGGGATATAAATACGAAGTGGAAACAGGAATAGGAATACTTGAAGCTGCTAAAGAAGAAATAAATGGCGGATGGATATTTACAGTTAAAGGATTAGTTTCAGCAGAGATATTTTCTGATTTCTTAGAAATGTCTCAGTATTTTTTAGATGAAGATTATAAGGATGCTGCTGCTGTTATTGCTGGAGGAGCCCTTGAGGCACATATTAGGCAATTATGTAGTAAATATAATATCAGTACTGAGATTCAAACACGAGTTGGGACGAGACCTAAAAAAGCAGATATGATGAATTCAGATTTAGTAAAAACCGGAGTGTATTCAAAACTAGATCAAAAAAATATTACCTCATGGCTTGATTTACGGAATAAAGCAGCTCATGGTAAATACACTGAATACACAAAAGAACAAGTAACACTATTTATTTCTGGAATTCGAAATTTTATTGCATATAATCCAGTGTAAGTTAAAATATTTTGCCTAACGAAAACCATTGTATGGAGATAACGAGGTGAGCTGTTTGACAAACTCAGAATTTGGAGTTTTCAAGGCATTTCAGAAAAGCAGAAGATTCCGGCATTTCTATTTCTTCATATCTGATGCGTTGACCGTTAGATATATAAAAACCCTTTAGAAAATGATGCAATAAAGCTAAAAAATCAGTAAATTTACTATAGTAATTTCGAGGGAATTTTGAATATTAGTGATAAAAAATATTTTAAAATCTATTCTGAAAAAACTGGCTCCCAAATTGATTCCTTAATAGCGGATTTTGACTTTTCAGATACCAGTGGAAATTTTGAATATTCGACTAAATCATCTGCTGTATATTCATCAAATATAGAGGGTAACAGTATAGATTTGAATTCCTATATGAATTATGAGTTAAATAAAGATAAATTTAAAGCAGGGCAGGAAATAGAAGAAATTGAGAATTTGATATCCGCCTATGATTATGCTCAAAATCATAATTTAAGTGAAGAAAATATGCTTTATTGTCATAAAATATTATCAAAAACATTGTTAATAAAAAGTAAAAGAGGGAATTATAGAATTGAACCGGTTGGCGTTTTTGGTAAAGAGGGATTAGCATATATGGCTGTTGAACCGGAATATGTTAATGAGCATATGCGTGACTTTTTTTCTGAAATAAAAAAATTATTATCAATAAAAATGACTAATGAAGAAGTTTTTTATTTTGCTTCTTTATTACATTTACGATTTGTACATATTCATCCTTTTAGGGACGGAAATGGAAGAATAGCGAGATTGTTAGAGAAGTGCTTTATTGCAGAAAAGTTAGGCGATAAGTTCTGGAAAATACCATCAGAGGAATATTATAAAAATAATCAGCAGTTATATTACAATGCTATTGACCTTGGCGTAAATTTTTATGAATTGGATTATGAAAACTGTGTTGATTTTTTGCTTATGTTGCCTAATTGTTTGAGAAAAAAACGTGATAAGTAAAAGTAATATTTTATCGGGTACCACTGCAAATACTTTGAAAATCAAAAGTATTTTCGGATGCGAACGGAATTCAGACAGATTTAGGACGGTTTCTTGTTTCGACGGCAGAAGGTTTTGTTGTATCCTGCGAATTGTTATTAACCAAAAACGATCTGGCAGATAAAAACCGCCATCAGCAAACCGGCAAGATCGCCGATAAGCCCCGATGCAATAGCATGACGGGACTTGCGAATTCCTACAGAGCCAAAATAAACCGCAATCACATAAAAAGTCGTTTCGGTACTGCCAAACATAGTGGACGCCAGTCTGCCGATGAAGGAATCGGGTCCGTGCTGATTCATTAATTCGGTTACAAGTCCGAGTGAACCGCTGCCGGACAGGGGACGCATCAGCGCGACCGGAAGTGTTTCCGTCGGCATGCCGATCAGGTTTGTTATCGGTGCAAGCAATCTGACAAAATAACCCATCGCACCGGACGCCCGGAACATGCCGATGGCGACCAGAATCGCCACCAGGTAGGGAATGATATTCACGGCGACGCTAAATCCTTCCTTAGCGCCATCGATAAAGGTTTCATATACTTTAATTTTTTTGATAAATCCCAGAACCACGACGACAAATAAGATGACCGGAATCGCCAGGTTTGAAAAGCCTTTCATGATCGCGACGAATAAAGAGTCAGTTGTGCCGGCGGTCGCCTGAGCAACCTGTTGAATAGTATCCATTGTGGCAGTTGCTAATGAATCAAACATCGCCGCCTCCTTTCTCTTTTTTGTCAGCAAGGCGGTTGGGATCCGATTTGCGGATATTGGGAAGGCGCTGGATGAGTTTCGCGGCGGTTACGGCAGCGATTGTCGCACAGGTGGAAGCAAAAACAGCGGTGCTGATTATCTCGAATGGATTCGCCGAACCCAGCCTGGCACGTACGGCAATAACAGTCATGGGAATAAAGGTGATACTGGCGGTATTCAGCGCCAGGAAAACTACCATGGCATTGGTAGCGGTATCTTTGGATTTATTGAGTTTTTGCAACTCTTTCATGGCTTTCAATCCTAGTGGAGTAGCGGCATTCCCAAGTCCCAGCCAGTTGGCGATGATATTCATTAGCATGGTTCCGATCGCCGGATGGTCGGGAGGAATATCGGGGAACAGAAATTTTGCAATGGGACGGATTGCCCGGGAGAGAAGTCTGATAATGCCGCCCTCTTCGGCAATTTTCATAATCCCCAGCCAGAATGCCATGATGCCGATAAGCCCCAGGGAAATGTCCACCGCGACACCAGCGTACTCTATTGCGGCTTTGGTGACGGCTTCCAGTTGTCCGTTAATGGCGCCGACAACCAGTGAGATTATCATAAGCGCTAACCAGATATAATTCATAGATGTAGCTCCTGTCTATTTATCGTTGTGATTATTTCAGAGATCGATTATTGCTCGCGCTGAAGTACCACAAAACGGTTCTGCAGAATGAATCCCAATTGCTCTCCGGATAAACTTGATAATAATTTTCCGCTGTAGGAATAGTCCTGATCAAACCGGCTATGTGAAATGCGGTCGCCGGAAGTTAAATATATATCTATTTCCGGATTATCATAAATGCGTTGCCCATCAAGATATTTCTCGGTTCCAAGGACAACAGCAAACGTCGTATCATTCAGAAAGACAATGTCTGAAATAATTTTTCGTCCCGAATCGGGCTGCTGAAGCAGAGTAATTCCTGCGGTGTCTAGATCGATCAGTTTGAACGATTGCTCTTCCCGGATTAGCAGGCTGTTTTCAGTCGGATTGAATGCTATTTGAGTGGCTCGATATGGAAAACTGCTTCTGATAGCGCCGCCGCTATCGAAGACAATAGTCTGATAAAGCGCCTGTGGTTTCGCCGGGTTTAGCGTCTGACCCGATACCGCCACATGATTGCCTGTTCGTGAGATTGTGATCGCATCCAGACGATTGAGGATAAGTTGATATTTCCAGATTTCCTCGCCAATGAGAGAAAGCATATAAAGAACAGGCAACATTTGATCGTTTTCCATATCAAATTTCCGCGTATAGAAAATAAAGCGATTGCCTTCGTCGTTGAACAGACCGGTTGGCGGTTCATAATTATGCGGGACATTCTGGGAAAACCGTTTTTCCCGGAGAAATCTCCCGTGATTATCATAAAATTTCAGCCGGTCTCCGTTGGGAGATATTTGGATAGGGGCATGTTTGGCGTCTGATATTAAAAACAGGGGAAGTTTACCGGTATTAATGACCTTGTCTTCAATTTTAGAAAGCGGGTGATCTGCTTGAGTATAAACGCCAAGTTCTAATTTCTGCGGCTCAGTAGGATTAGCGGGCAATTTTCCCGGCGTCAGTACTCCAAGCAGCCGGTTCTTCTGAGAAATAAATAAAACCTGCGAGTCTGTTAACTTTATTGACGGAGCGCCTAACTGTATGCCGCTAAACGATTCTGAATAAATAAAGATTATGGGGACAACCCGGCTGGAGTCCGGCTCAACAAGAACATTGAGCAATCCTTGCCCGGATGGATATACATGCACGACGGAAAAACCCTGTCCCCGAAGGATTGAGAATATTAAGAAAATGCAAAGTATTCCGGGGCGTTTTAGTACATTCATTCGGCTGTTAATTTATTGGGAGTCGTTATCAATGTCAATGTTGATAAAGAAAAACTGAAGTTCCCCCGGAATTGGAAATCCCTAATAGTGCAATATTTTGTATTTTAAGATGATAAAACACATTGACAAGTGGAATAGTAATTTAGGAAAGTTGAGATGGAAAAAGCTTTGTTTCATGCAGATTCCAATCGACCTTTCCTCGATCCCCTCCTTGGCACGGGAGAGAAAT
>JAGLWX010000253.1 GCA_023133185.1 Fidelibacterota bacterium | reverse complement strand
TCTTAAAATACAAAATATTGCGCTATAAGGGATTTCCAATTTTGACACCCTTGTTTTAATTATTTTATCTATCTATATTCGGACGTGAGGTTAAAACCAATATATATGAAAGGGGTGGGAAATGAAACGTATTTTCACGATAATGCTTGTTTTGCTGCTTGTTATCAGTTGTACAATGAAACCGTCGAAGCTTGAGATGGAGGCGAAACAATTGGTAGATAGCTTAACAACCGTCATTGAGCCGCTATTCTCGGAAAGCGCGCTTGCTTACTGGAATGCGACTGGCACCGGACAAGATGATTACTATAAGCGGTATGCCGAGCTCAATATTGAATTGACAAAAATATACTCGAATAAATCTGATTTTGATAAACTCAAAACATTCAAAAATGCCAAAATTAAAAATCCGGTTCTTGCGCGCACAATTGAAGTATTGTACCTTGGATTTTTGGCTAATCAGACAGATCCTGAATTACTGAATAAAATTACTAAAGTATCGACCGAACTCGAACAGAGATTTAATACTTTCAGAGGAAAAATCGATGGCAAGCCGGTGACCGGAAATGCTATTAAGAAGATTTTGTCTGAAAGCGATGATGTGACGTTACGGAAAAAAGCCTGGGAGGCATCCAAACAGGTTGCCACTGTTGTCGAAGAAGACTTTTTAAAACTCGTTAAACTCCGCAATGAATCGGCTAAATCCATGGGCTTCAACAATTATTACCAAATGAGCCTGATTATCAGTGAACAGGATCCTGATGAAATTCAGCGGATTTTCGATGGACTTGACGTGGATACCAAACAACCTTTTATGGATGCTAAAATGGAGGTGGATCAGATTTTAGCAAAGCGGTTTG
This sequence comes from Fidelibacterota bacterium, assembly GCA_023133185.1. GTDB lineage: Bacteria > Fidelibacterota > UBA2242 > UBA2242 > UBA2242 > UBA9312. The sequence continues at coordinate 3,524 of JAGLWX010000253.1, read as the reverse complement.
GGATTAGTGTTAATGATTTGAGCCCCTGGCACTATTCCGATCCTTTTTTCCAGGAAGCGCCGGTTATTACGGAAATAAACCTGGATCGTTATTACGAGGATCGAGATGTTGTCGGGTTGGCTCGGCAATTTTTTAACAGCATCAATATTAATGTTGATCAAATACTGAATTCCAGCGATCTGTATGAAAGGGAAGGCAAGTATCCTCATGCATATTGTATAGATATGGATCGAAAAGGCGATGTTCGGATTATGATGAATGTCCAGCCGACAGAATCCTGGATGTCAACTTCTCTGCATGAGCTCGGACATACAATTTACGATCTGAAACATGATAAAGATCTGCCGTTCTTTTTAAGAGAACCCGCTCATGCCTTCACTACGGAAGCCGTTGCCATATTCTTTGAACGTCTTTCAAAAAATCCATCCTGGATGCAGGAAGCGCTTAATCTTACCGATGAGCAAAAACAGGAAATTATAGATGTTACTGCAAAAACACTACGTTTGGAGAAATTGATCTTCGCCCGCTGGTCATTGGTAATGCTGAATTTTGAAAGAGAATTGTACTCAAATCCTGATCGGGACTTGAATATACTCTGGTGGGACCTGGTGGAGAAATACCAGATGGTTAAACGACCCGAAAACCGTAATATGCCTGATTATGCCGCAAAGATACATGTCTGTCTATACCCGGTTTACTACCATAATTATCTGTTAGGAGGATTACTGGCGGCGCAATATTTGAATGCTATTGCTGTCAGCCAGGGATTGGATAATGTATCGGAAGTCCGTTTCATGAACAATCCTGAAATCGGCAACTATTTTATCGAGAACGTTTTTAAACCCGGATCCCTGTATCGCTGGGACGAAATGATCATTCGGGCAACCGGTGAAAAACTAACGTCAAAATATTTTGTTGAACAACTTTGATGGTTTCATCCCAAGAGGGATCTCTATGAGGTAAAAAGTGATTATATATGTCATTCTGAGTGAGGAACGAGCGAAGAATCTTTTTATTTCAGTGCACTCCCTGCCAACCAGATTCTTCGGGACAATACTGAAAGCGTCTGACCTGACATTATTGCGACTATGTCCCTCAGAATGACAGTTTTGATACTTTTTACGATTCCATCAACTTTAACATTTCAAATCGCCATACAAGCACAAAGTCCTTGACAGAAAGAATTTTATACGTAATATTTAAAGCAATGTTATAAATTAGGAAAGGAAAATAGGGATTATTTATCCTCAATGAGCAAAAGCAAAAAACAACGGCAGACTTCCTTTCATAATCGTGATGAGATAATCCAAAAACAACTCGGAATGAGATAAATGATTAAAAAGTACATTTTATTTATTGTAACGATACTTTTCGTCGGTATAAATATTTCACCATTGACCGCTGAAGATGAGGTCGTAACAGTGACCTTAAAAAGTGACCAAACTCTCCGGTCATTGGCGATTAAATACTTTGGCGAACCCAACGATTGGGAAGTCATATTGTTTTATAACGGCTTTAAGTCACCCGGTGAAGTAAATATTGGAACCAAATTGAAAATTCCCGTTCAATTATATAAAAAAATAAATATACAACTTGAAGACGCCCAAAAATTGATATCACAAGCGAATAACGAGGGCGCCGGTATTCTGGCGAAAGATCTGGTCGAATCAGCCATCAGCGCTCAGAAAGAAGCTATTGGATTAAAGAAAAAAGGACAGCTTGATCTGGCATATAAAAAAGTAACTGAATCAGTTAATTTTGCCAGGAATGCCATTCAACAGACGAAAGATAAACGCATTAAATCCATATCTGCAATTCTCTCTGGAAAGAAAGGTAAAGTTCAGTCTAGAAAACAGGCTCAGACAATTTGGTATGATGCAAAAAAGAAACAGGAACTTAATGAAAGAGAGCATATCCGAACATTAAGCAGCGCTTCCGGCGAGATATCTTTTGTAGATGGCAGTAAACTCAATCTGAGTGCAAACTCTCTGGCTGTAATTGAAGCCATGAAGCAGGATCTAATTAAAAATACAAACACTTCCAAAGTAGTAGTATTGCAGGGAGATGTTCTTGCATTTTTGACTTCGCAAAGTAAAAAGAACCAGGTTAATGTTTCAACACCGGGGGTTCAAACTGAAATTCGCTCCCGCAATTTCCGAACATCCCGTGATAAGAACAATGTAACAAAAATTGCAAATTATGATGGTGAAATCGACATCAAAGCCGCCGGTGGTTCGGTAACATTGAAGAAGAATGAAGGTACATCCATAAATCCCGGCAAAAAACCTAAAGCAGCCCGGAAATTACTACCGTCGCCGACAATTATTAGTCCTGAACCCAAAGCAAAATTTTTCACAAATGTTTTCAATATTAAATGGAAACCAGTTTCATCGGCGCGTAGTTATAAAATCCAAATCTCTACAAAACGATCTTTTTCTGAGACCATATTAAGCCGGGATGTAAAAGGAAAGGCAAACTATACCTGGAACTCAAATGTAACCGGTGTTTTTTATTTACGAATCGCATCTATTGATAAAGAAAATTTTACCGGACCATTCTCAAGCCCGGTGGAATTTTACATCGATAAGGATACCACCCCGCCTTATTTGTTAGTCGAGACGCCAAAAGATGATGAGAGTGTTTATCAAGATCGAATATCTATCACAGGTGTTGCAGAACTTTCAGCATTATTGATGATCAATACAGATTCAGTAGCGGTTGATCCACAGGGACGATTCTCACATTCTGTCAAACTTATTTCCGGTAAAAACGATATACTTATTCATGCCGAAGACCTCGCCGGCAATATTTCAGAAGTGAAAAAGACTGTTTTTTATAATGCTGACGATAAATTGATTTACCTGGATGGAAATACAAAAATTACAACAAATTCACAAGAGCACGCCATAACCGGATCAACCAAACCCGGTACTGAAATAACGATTAATGGGCAACCGGCTAATCTTGTTGATTATAAATTCAATCACATTGTGTCACTGCAAGAAGGCAGCAATCAGCTAACAATAAATGCGAAGTCTCAAAAAGGGGATACACAATCACTAACGGTTACGATTATTGTTGATCTCGATCCTCCGGATATTTCTCTGGACGATATTCCATCTTTTACAAATGAAATGACATTTGAGTTGTCCGGGGACGTAAATGAAACATGTAAGTTGATCCTTAACAACCAGACTATTTCGCTTACTCAAAATCGCTTTTCACAATCGATGGATCTGGCGGAAGGTGATAATTTTTTCGAAATGATAGCCGAGGACGAAGCCGGAAATCAGACGCTTACTGAAGTAGAAATTTTTCGTGATACGGAAAAACCGCAAATTCGATCGGTTACAATTCTTCCTGAACAGGTAAAGGGCGGAGAACTGGTACAGGTAAAAGTTGTTGCCGGGGATGATGGTGTCGGATTGGCGCGGAACGGAAAATATATTATAGAGATTGGTACAGGGACACAGACTTTTTCCGGTACGCTCAGGCTGAGTTCTAAAGGTACTTATATGGGTAAC
>JAGLWX010000252.1 GCA_023133185.1 Fidelibacterota bacterium | reverse complement strand
AATATTAAAAATGGGGGATAGTTCTTTTGAAATTTAAGAGACTACTCAAACCATCATTATTAAAGAAATTTCTCCTGGCGTTTTTTATCGTGACGATGATTCCGCTAAGCATCGCCGAGTATTTCACAATGAAAAAAGTTGAGGAAGAGTTAAAAAGCGTTCTGAATGAAGAATATTACCTGATCATTGATCAATTGAGGCGAACAGTAGATGAGGTTTTTATCGGCAATTGGCTGACAAATCTGACTTCTCTGGCCGGCTATCTCGAAAGAGATCCCTATCTGTCTGATGAATTACGCAATGCGTTAATGGATGCAAAATTGAACCAAATCAATGAAAGCGTCATTCTGGCATTAAAAATGTCGGATATGGAGCAGCCGTTCTTCTTTATGAAGAGTGAACTGATCACGGAATTATACGGGAAAGACCCTGAGAACGTCGCCGAATTGTTTCAATTTACCGGTGAAGCCTATACCGGCGAGATAACGTCTTCAACCAAATCTCCGATATATCTTAAAAATAGTCAAAAACTGTTACTGCCGATCGAATTTCCCATTGAATGGGAAAACGGTCAAACTGCGGTTATCCGGGGTGTATTTGATCTTAACACTATTTTGGATTATATCTCAACCGAGATATCGATCGGCGCACGGGAATTATATATTGTCAATAAAGATGAACAGGTTGTGTTCAGTAGTAAAAATGCCAAGTTTGCATCCGGAGATACTCTGCCGTATCCCATCATGACGAAAGTGAAAAATAGTTTAACCGGAGAGGCGCGCATCTTTCAAATCGAGCAGTTCAGCTATGGTGGTGAAAAATATCTGGGAAATTTTACAATATCACAATATGTCAAGTGGGGAATCGTTGTTGCCGACAAATATAGCCGGGCATATGCTATGGTTGACCAGGCAAGGCGGGACATTATTAAATGGATCGGTATTGCGATTCTTTTATGTATTATTTTTTCCGTTTTCTTTGCCCGGTCTTTCTCCAGCGCAATGAGGTATCTGGCTGATATCGCCAAAAAGATCGGTAGCGGTGAATTTGATATCAAAGTAAAGGTCAAATCAAAGGATGAAATGGGGCAGCTGGGTATATCACTCCAGGAAATGGCTGTCAGTTTAAAGGATGCCGTCCAGGTAAAAGAAGAGCTTTTTGCAATTCAGGCGGAAGTTGAAATCGCCAGCCGGATTCAGCAGTCGATTTTACCGGTCGGGGGACCTGATTTGAAAGGTCTTGAGTTCGGTGCGCGTTATATTCCGATGGAAGGTGTTGCCGGTGATTTTTATGATTTTCATGTTTTAAGTGAGCACACCGTTGGCGTTCTTGTTGCCGACGTATCCGGACATGGTATTCCGGCGGCGATGATCAGCACGATGGTCAAAGTAACCTTTTCCCAGCAGAGCAGTATCGGTGACGACGCTTCGAATGTATTAAATGAAATGAACCGGCTGCTTTCCGGTAAAATGGAAGACCAGTTTCTGACAGCCGCCTATGTTTACCTTGATCTGAAGAAAAAGATATTAATAACTGCCGACGCCGGACATTGTCCCTTGCTGATCTGGCGCAGAAAGACAAAGGAAATCCTGAGAGTCAAGCCAAAAGGTATGATCATTGGATTCATGCCTGAGATAAATTGTCCAATAGAAGAAATGAAGATTAAAGACGGTGACAGGATTGTAATGTACACTGATGGAATAATCGAAGCTGCCAATCCTGATGGTGAATTATATAACGAACCCCGGTTTATGGATCTTATACGTGAAAATCAAGATTCTGCGCCGGAAGATTTCATCGATACTGTTGTTGATACTCTTAAGAAGTGGGTTGGTGAAAACAAGAAAACCTTCGAGGATGATTTGACAATGGTCGTGATGGATATTGGAAAGAACTAATGTTATATACCGCTAGTATCTTACTTCTAATATTCGTGTTTTTTTGTAAAGAAAATTTTGAATTCTCGACGGTAAAAAGCATAATGTATATCAAATATCAAATTGCCCCGAAGGGGTCTCTGTGAGGTAAATATTAAATATCAAATTTTTC
>JAGLWX010000251.1 GCA_023133185.1 Fidelibacterota bacterium | reverse complement strand
TTCAGAGACATCTGTGGCGCAAATTATTTTTGAAGACTGAGATTAGAGAAAGCGACCTTAACATTTGCAATTTGCAATTTACAATTTACAATTCTGGTTTATCCAGGTTAGGGGTAATATTTTATTAAGGACAGGTGTATGAAAATTTATAGAATTCTGCTGTTATGTTTAATTCCCGTACTGATTAATGCCCAGAGCATAGATCGGAATTTTTTAATCACTTCCGGGATTGACGCGGGAGTTGATAAGGGTGATAGTCTGAATCGGGCTAGCTTTATTGTGGATGTTCCCGCAGCTTATCCCGGAAAGATCCATTTTCGTATCTTTGACGCCGATCTGGGAGATAGTTATGATAATCCCGGCAAGAAATCCGAAACCCGTTACCTCGTTTTCGGACAGGGTGGTATTGACCGGAATGTCTTCTCTATTACTGATTCTATTGATGTGAACAAGGCATTAGTGAACCTGGTTTTAGGCGCAGATAAATATTATGATAACCGTTGGCGGACGATTGGGTCCCTTACTAATGTTCAGGGGCAAAAACAGGGAGACAGGGTCCTTTTCCAGCTTCTCGTCGATGGTATCAGCGGCTCCGGACGGAATCGCTACCAGCTGTTCATTTCTGCCGATGACAAGCGCAATGAAAAAATTAATGGCGCCGAGGTATATTCACCTGCACTGGCATTACGACTTGCAAGTAACGTTAAGATGGCGACGCAGATTTCATTTGCAATACCTGGTGATTGTGATACGATCGTTATTTATAATTTTGATGCAGACCTTGTTCGCAGTCCCAATATTATAAAATTTGAAACCAATTTTCGCGCGGACATCAAGGTGCCCCAATCCAAGGATGGTGGTCTCGAAGTTAAAAAAATAGGGATATTAAAAGAAGAACAGGGGCGCAAAGCGTCATTGGTTGTCGAGGGTAATGCCGCCACAAATAATATTCAGGTCTGGATTACCGATAAAAAAGGTCGGATACTGTTTTTGGATTACCCGCCCCAGTTGGCGCCGAAAAATCATCTGCCCGTTCCGAAATTCAAAGTGATTCCCCTTGCAGATTGTAATACCTTGATTCTTGATGCGACGGAATCTTCGGATGCGGATGGAAACGAATTAATATTTAAATGGTATTTCGCCGGTGGTGAAGTTGAAGAGGGAATTCGAATTGTCCGTGATTTTAAAAAACCCGGAAATCACCCCGTAAAGTTGCTGGTGATTGATAATTCCATTTTCGTTGCTAATACAGCCCGGCTGACGCAGACGGTTGTTGTCAATGATCCGCCAAATGCGGTTATCGAAGGTGCGGTCAAAGCGGCGCCGTATCAGACAATTTTATTCGATGGAAGCAAGTCGTTTGATAATGATGGGAAAATAATCGGTTATCGTTGGAATATGGGAGACGGAAACCAGAAAAGCGGCGCTAAGATCAATCACCGCTACACAAGACCCGGAACATACACGGTTTCTCTGACGGTTGAAGACGATGGAACGACGTTATGTACTAAGGGCAAATCCACTGCCGGTATCTGGATTAACAAATCACCGCAGGCAAGGTTTAACTTAGCGAAAAACCTTATCGCTATTAATGAATCGGTAGCTATGGACGCCAATGGTTCAATCGACAGCGATGGTGAAATAGTCAAATATGTCTGGGATTTCGGCGACGGAACAAAAGCGGAAGGCATTGAAACCAACCATAAGTACAATCAGCCTGGTAAATACACCGTGCAATTGACAGCGGTTGACGATTCGGAACTTGCCAATGCGGAATCATTTCTACGTGAGACAATTACTGTTAATGCTCCCCCGGTTGCCATCGCTGAATTGCCGGAAGTTGTTGCAGCGGATGAACTGGTAGTTTTTAACAGCGCTAAATCATCGGATTCGGACGGTCAGATTACGGAATTCCAATGGACCCTGGGCGATGGAACATCCAAAACCGGCTCTAAAATTAGTCATCAATACTCGAAACCCGATATCTATCCGATCAAACTTAAAGTAATCGATAACACTGCGACCTTAAATAATTTTAATGAAGCATCATATTTGATTCGTGTTAATGATCCCCCGGTTCCAAATGCCGGAGGCGACCGGCGAGTTAATGAAAGTGTCGTTGATTTCGACGCGAGTCAGTCAAAAGACAGTGATGATGAAATCATCGAATATACCTGGGACTTTGGTGATAATTT
>JAGLWX010000250.1 GCA_023133185.1 Fidelibacterota bacterium | reverse complement strand
AATAGCCCGCCGGTTGCCGATGCAGGCAGAGATCAGATTGTTTCAGTCGGTGATAAAGTTCGGTTTAGAGGTGGATTCTCAAACGATTCCGACGGCAAGATTGTATCTTATAAGTGGGAAGTCGATGTAGGTGTTATTTTAGAGGGCAAGAATATAAAATATACATACGAACGCTCCGGAACGTACCAGGTGCAGTTGACAGTTACGGATGACGCCGGAGCCGAAGACATCCATTATTCGACTGTTTTTGTTAATAATCCACCCGTTGCTATGATTGCGCCCGTTGCACGGATAGCGCCGAGACAAAATGTGACGTTTGATGGTTCAATGTCCTATGATACCGATGGTAAAATTGTCGTTGCCGAATGGGATTTCGGTGACGGTAGTCCCGTTAAAAAAGGCATTAAAACAAAACACAGTTACAGAGAACCCGGTCGCTATACAATTACATTGACAGTTAAAGATAATTCCAACGCCACAAATGGAATTACGAAAACAACTCGGCCTATTGCTGTTAATTACATGCCAAAACCGGATTGTGGAAGCGACGTCATTACCTGTGATCAAACTATTTTATTCGACGGGAGCAATAGTTCCGACGCCGATAAGGATAAATTGACGTATTCCTGGGATTTTGGAGACGGATCAACCGGAACCGGGATGAAACTGAAACATACGTATCAATTGCCGGGCGTTTATCCGGTACTCTTGCGCGTCAATGACGGTCAGGGATTATCCAATTCAATTCAACAAACCATCATTCGTGTTCAGGTCAATTCAGCTCCACTGGCATTAGCCGGGGTAAACAGAGATACAGTGTGTGCCGGTGAGCCGGTAATGTTCGACGCCAGTAAATCGGTAGATATGGAAAAGGATCTGCTCCGGTATCTGTGGGATTTTGGCGATAAAACGACAACAGAGGGCATCAATCCGATCCATTCGTTTAAAAGAGGCGGGAATTATAAAGTCCGTTTGACGGTAATGGATGACAGTAATCTGCCCTGTAATTCTTCAATATCCGATCTGCTGATTCATGTGATTGACGCCCCGGTTGCCGATGCGGGGAAAGATCAGTCAGTTTGCGCTAATACGGTTGTTCAATTTGACGGATCCAAATCGAGCGGCGGCGATCGTTTGATCAAGAGTTTTGAGTGGGATTTTGGAGATGGTGAACGAGGCGGCGGTATCAATCCGACCCATGTTTATACCAAGCCTGGAGTCTATACTGTACGATTGGATATCACGGTGCCTGAGATTGGTGACTGCGAAAATACTTCCGAAAGTGAAATTACGGTTAAAGTCATCGCTGCGCCAACTGCCAAATTCACGATGATCGAACGGGGTTGTATCGGTGAAATAATTGAGTTCGACGCTTCGGAATCCTTTGCCGCTAATTCCAATATTGTCGATTATCAGTGGGATTTCGGTGACGGGACGACCGGGGTTGGTGATACAGTGACACACAAGTACACAAGCCATGGTCGTTATACTGTAAAACTGAAAATTCAGACCGATTCCAACCAGGGCTGCAATAACGCTGAAAAAAGTCATATCATTTCCATAAATGCTGCTCCCAAAGCCCAAATCGAGGTGTTTGCTTCTAATGATAAACCCAGTCCTGAAAAGCTATATCGCAGTTATATCAATACTGTATTAAATTTCAATGGCAGGAAGAGTAGTGATATAGATGGTTTTATGAAGACTTATCTATGGGATTTCGGCGATGGCAATAAAGCGGAAGGCGTCTTTGCTAAACATCAGTATAAAGATGTCGGAAAATATTCCGTGAAACTCTATGTTGAAGATAACAGCAATACATACTGTGACTACAGTCTCGATAGTATAACGGTGGATATTATTGATTATTCGGAAATTGCGATCAGCGGACCGAAAGGAGCCTTTGTCGGGGAGTCCATGGAATATAAGCTGACAACTGCGAAAAAGATTACAGCAACAGATGAGAACACAGAATGGCACTTCAGTGATGAGACAAGCATGCAGGGCTTGACCGTTCAGAAATCTTTTAATAAGTCGGGAAAATACCAGGTCCAGGCGAAGTGCGGCGCTCTGTGGAGTCTGGCACAGAAAATTACAATTGACGATCTGCCGGAAGTTAAAATGCCGGATGACCAGATAATCGATCTGGGTCAGACAATCCGAATGATTCCGACAGTCTCCAATCCCTTTGACGTTCCGATCGCATTCGAGTGGGAACTTGGTGATCAGACAAAAGTTAGCGGAATAGAAGCGAAACATACGTACAAAGCGGCTGGAAAATATAATGCTGTATTCCGGGTCTGGTACAAGGAAATCGGTTACGGTCAACCGAAGGAATACAATGTTACGATTACGGTAATTCCGGCGCCTGTTGTTGAGATTATGGTATCTCCCGATGTTCTGTATGTCGGCGGCGCCCGGGATGTCGCAGTGTTTACTGCCGATGTTCAGCCATACGAACGAAAATTGATCTACGAGTGGGATTTTGGCGATGGCATAACAGCGGTTGGCAAAATTGCCAGGCATACGTATATGCAAGCCGGTGAATATACAGCTAAATTGACGGTGTTTGACGCCACTCGCGCCGACGCCAGGAAATACGAATTCAGGAAGCGGGTCACTGTTAAAAAGAGATAACGTAAGTCAAACACTTTTAACCCGTGAAATGCGAAGCATATTTAACCGGGTCTTGTTTGACTATAAAATAGGATAAGCAAATGTCTAAGTATCTTGTTACCAAAGAAAAGTTATTTGAAGAATTTGAAGAAATATGCCGGCATTATAACGTATTAAATGAAACAGGCGAAAATGGTTCTAAGGATGAATTGTTACTGAACTATTTCATAGACGTTGCCAAAGGGGTATCCTGTAAAAAAGACGGTCAAATCGACGAGATATTCGAACTCGCCAAAACCGATATTTATCCCGAGCGGATATCCGATCTTGCGGAATCTTTCGGAATGATGATCGTTAAAATTGAAGCTCGTGAGCTCAGGCTTTTTAAAACCATCGAAAAACTGAAAGAAAGTAACCTTGCGCTTCAGCAGGAAATGAATAAACGTACAACCCTGGAAGAAACGAAAAATAAAGAATTAATATCTAAAGTAATGGTCATGGTAGAGCGCAGGGAACGGGTATTGTCCGCAATTGATTGTTTACAGAAGTATAAACCTTCTTCACATAATGACTATGAGAAACAGGTCCATCATGTACTCAACATTATCAGAAAGCAATTTGAAACAAGCTCCGAATGGGATGAATTTGAATCATATTTTCTGGATGTATATAAGAATTTTTATAAAAAACTGAATAAGAAACATCCGAATCTGACATCACGGGAAGTACGCTTATGTGCATTTCTGAAACTAAAAATGAATACCAAAGAAATCGCCAACCTGACCAACTTATCTGTTAAAACCGTTGAGGTTTACCGGACTAATCTTCGGAAGAAGCTGGGACTACCGAAAAAAATTAACCTTATTCAATATATCTCGAAGTTATAGACTGATAGCTGCTTTTAATTTAATCCACTATACCGGGTATCCGTTGATCATCTTTCCCCGCCTGCGGTCGGGCAGGGATGAACTCAGGATGACAGGATAAATAGCAAACCCCTGCCGGGGTTAATACGGAGGTTTTTTATGGTGTGTTTGATGAATACCTTGCCTCCATCCTTCTACCTCGTTCCCAAGCCCCAG
>JAGLWX010000025.1 GCA_023133185.1 Fidelibacterota bacterium | reverse complement strand
CATTTCGTTTCCGACGACGCTATAAACAGCGTGGGTTTATTTATTGATGATGTTGAAATATTCACAGAAAATCCGGTTGAAATAGCCGATAGAGAGAAAATAAATCCAACAGAATATAAACTTGAGCAGAACTTCCCAAATCCTTTTAATCCAACTACAACAATCAGCTATTCTCTTCCCCGGAATTGCCATGTAACAATTACTATTTATGACATTTCCGGCAGGGAGATCATCACACTTAGAAAAGAAAATGAAACGGCAGGATACAGATCAATCACCTGGGATGGACAAGATAAAAACGGCTCGATCGTACACAGCGGTGTTTACATCTATAATATTTTAACCGATAAATATCGAGCGTCCAAAAAGATGCTGTTCCTGAAGTAAGGGATTTTAGGGAAAATATGTTCATTCAGAGTTTAAATAAACTAATCAGGCGGAGGATATGAAATGTTAAAAAAGGGTTTTAAACGTATGGGATTGATTCTGCTAATTTTTGGCGGATTATACATGTCACTGGTTGCTGTTTATAGAATTAGTGATAGACTTAGCAGTCGTGTCGGCTTTCTTTTAAGTATAGCCGCTTTGGTTATTTTCAGCGTTCTTTATATTTATTTCTTTTTTAAAACATCAAACATCAGGGATATAGTAAAAAGCTCATGGTATGGAATTATTTCAGGATTATTCTTATGGGGAGTTTTGGGAGAACTGCTTGAGCACTTCAATATTCTTGTAATCGCTGAGTGGAATTTTTTCCCATTAATTCTGCTTTTTGTTTTCCTAACACTATTTTTTGCTTTAAAGAAATATGTTCCGACAGGAATAATATTTTCTTTAGGACATTTTACAGGAATATGGCTATGTCACGCTATCATGATCTTTCAATTTGAACTTTTAAGCAGAACTCATTTTTCAACATATATTACTGCGACAATTTTTCTTTTATTAACTCTTTTCTTCGGCTATCGTATGGTAAAAGCAAAAACAGAAGTTGAAAATTTGGCATATTCTTTAATAACTGTTCTTTCTGCATGGACGGTTCTTGAATATATATGGGGTTGGAGATTGATACCTGGCCCGTGGAGCGTATAATTTAAAATAACTTCTTATCTGACCTTCACATGTTGAAACATTGGGGACCACTTCGATAAAAATCTGATTGTATGGCTGAGTGCTCTGTAATCGGCTATCAAGCAGTAGGATAGCCTCGCTACGATAGTGAACAAACCCGAATATCGAACAAGGAACACCGATTTTAGATTGACGAAGATTTCTGACATTAACCTGTTAACAAGGAAACTCTGTCATGCCCAGATTATCAGGGACTTATTGTGATAATTCGTCAAGGTTGGAGATTGATACCTGGTCCGTGGAGCGTATAATTTAAAATAACTTCTTATCTGACCTTCACATGTTGAAACATGGTGCTGCTTCGAAAATAATCTGGTTGTATGGCTTGTGCTCTGCAACTGTCTATCGGGCAGTAGGATAGCCTCGCTACGATAGTGAACAAACCCGAATATCGAACAAGGAACACCGATTTTAGATTCAGGAAAACTTCTGAATTCGTCATTCGTTAATCCTTGTTCTGACTTTGCCCATTACGGAGTATCTGCCTGATGGTCAGGGCGGACAGCCCCGGAACGGGGAAACTCTGTCATGCCCCGATTATCAGAGACTTACGATGATAATTCATCAAGGTTGGAGATTGATACCTGGTCCGTGGAGCGTATAATTTAAAATAACTTCTTATCTGACCTTCCCATGTTGAAACATGAGGCTGCTTCGATAAAAATCTGTTTGCATGGCTGAGTGCTCTGTAATCGGCTATCAAGCAGTAGGATAGCCTCGCTACGATAGTGAACAAACCCGAATATCGAACAAGGAACACCGATTTTAGATTGACGAAGATTTCTGACATTAACCTATTAACAAGGAAACTCTGTCATGCCCCGATTATCAGGGACTTATGGTGATAATTCATCAGGAATTGATTACAGCAATTTAGCGCTTGTCATATTTACTACTTTGCTTAGTCAACATAGTCCCGCGAAGCAAACATTTTCAGAATGAGTTATAAAGAATATAAATCTACTATGTCGATGTCTTCAATATCCTGGTCAGAAACGGTTATTTTGTCAGGTGTAATATCAAGAGTACTCTGGTTCACACCATAAAAACCTAATCTGTCGGCGTCAGCATCAAATTCAAAATTGCCATTTTGATCTTCCACAGCAAGAACATAATAGTCTCCCGCATCAACATTCAGTATTACATAACGACCATTACTGCCTGTAATAATTCCATTAGCGAGACCAAGTCCCTCGGAAACATCGGCACTTTCTATTAATAATACTATAGCGCCTGCAACAGCCTGTCCCTCATCCGTAACTTTTCCTGATACATCGATGATGGCTTCATCCACTAAATCACATCCGAAATTGATTAAAATCATGGCACACAGGATAATATGTGGAAACTTCATTACTTCCTCCTTTTATTACGAAACGTTAATAATTTAAGTTTCGCATATAAATAAATCTTTTAAAATTCAACAGAACATCCCCCTTTTTATTCCCCCTTTATTAAGGGGAATTTACAAGGATTCCCCTCTAAAAAGAGGGGTACGGCTTTAGCCGGGGGGTGTGTTACTCTATCCACCGAATGAATGCTCTCCTTCACAATCCTCAATCCAATTTCTAATACCTTCCAATACTTCCTCCATATTCTTTTTCACATCAATGTCCGAAAATCTTAAAAACTTAAGTATAGGGGATTCAAGACGTTTTCGACATTCATAATCTGCATCCCCTTTAAATTTTCAATGATCATACTTTGTCCCAAATTTGAAAACCATCAGTCGCGGCTCGGTCATCTCTTCGATCGCGTAACGTACGCCTTCTCTTGCATTTCCCGATTCCTTTACTCCACCGTAAGGCATGTGATCAATCCGGTATGTTGGCACATCTCCGATTATTACACCGCCAACTTCAATATTCTCAAAGGCATATCGGATTCTATCAATATCTTTCGTAAATACACCCGCCTGCAAACCATATTTTGAATCGTTAACAGCTTTTACCGCTTCCCCAAAATCTTGATAAGGAGTAACGGTTATGACAGGCGCAAATACCTCCAGGCAATTTACTTTCATCCCGGCTTTTGTGTTTTCTATAATAGTTGGATGATAGACAGAGCCTTCCCGCTTTCCGCCGGTTAAAACCCTTGCCCCATCACTAACTGCTTCCGCAACCCACGATTCAACACGTTTTGCTTCATCTTCACTTATCATAGGACCAATATCGGTGTTCTCATCGAGCGGATCGCCAAGTTTGAATGACTCAGCCATTTTTACCAGGTCCTCCACGACCTTATTATATATTGATTGATGAATAAATACTC
>JAGLWX010000249.1 GCA_023133185.1 Fidelibacterota bacterium | reverse complement strand
TTTAATAATGATATCTTGCTTGCAGGAAATCAATTCGCTTATTTCTTACAAAATAAACAAGTCTATGTTCTTGAGTAAGCCGTCTTGACCAGGCGCCGGGAGCTAAGTACCTTAAAGGTTCGGGTTTACCGATTCCCTGGAGTGGATTACGCATTATATCTTCGATTATTCTAAATGCGCGTAATGCTATTTTACGGTCTGTCTTTATCCAATACTCCAAATCTTCTCTAAATTCAGGATGAAATACAGCATCTCTATTCTTTTTTTTGCTCGTTTTTTGGTTACTCAAAACCTATTTCTTTTTTGAAATCGTCTATATTTGTAACCGGTTCTGTCTGTGCAAGAGCACGATTTAAAGAAGTTAATAAACGTCGAGCATTTTTAGGAGAACGCAACAAGTGAGCGGTTTCCATTAAACCTGATAACTCAGAAGCAGAAATCAAAGCAACATCTTCGGTATTCCGACGATTAATTAACACAATTTCCTTGTCTTCTGATGCTGTTGTGAGAAGTTTTGCAAAATTTGCACGAGCCTTTGAGTATGTTGTATGAATTGTCATTTAAATGCACCTTTTTTGTTGTACTGGAACAATGTACATCTTCGACAAGCAAATATCAAGTTTTAAATAGTTTATTAGTAAAAACAGAGAGAAGGAAAAAAATCGTTAATCATTGTTCATTATTCCAATGCTATTTGCTTTATAGACAGACGCCAATCAGGCTTGTTTACGGCACCTGAATCTTGAAGATGGATAGGGATTCGTCTGTTTTTATGTAATAGTCGCTTAATGCAGCGGGAATGACCACGGATTGTCCTTTTTGAAAGGTCATATTTTTTCCCAGATTATTCCAGCGTATCGATCCGCCGCCTGCGATCGCTAATAGCAGTTCGATTTTACTCCCGGTGGTGAATTTTCGGGAACCGGAGCCGAAAGTGATTCGACTGATGACGAATTCCGGTGTAAAGACTGGATATTGAATCTCGTTGCCGACTATTTCCGGTTTGATGATCCGAGCGGAATTTGGTGAATAATCGAGAATTGTCATCAACGTCGGAATATCCTGGTACTTGGGCGTCAGTCCGGCGCGAACAACATTATCGGAGTTCGCCATGCATTCGATAATGTTGCCGTGAATATAGGCGTGAGGCAGTCCGGGATTGATAATAAGCGCTTCACCTGCTTTAAGATGTACCGGTCTCAGGAAAAAGATCGATAACAGTCCGACATCCAGGTTGCCATATTTACTCCGGGCTCTCAGGAAAAGGGATTCGCGGGCGCTATGTTTTGAATTTTTAGATTGAAGACGTATTGCCAGCGCATCGACATTTTTCTGATATAGTTCTGTTTTAGTCTGAGATAAATGAATAAACGTTTGATATAACAGACGGATCTTATCAACCTGCTGTTTTTTGGAAAGCCGGTTCCCGGGGAAAATATCCGACAGGGCTTTCGCACCAAAAAACCGTGAGATTTCCGGATATTTCTCAATGGTCTTTCGGATGTTTGAATACGTGACGAACCCCGCAAGAGCCGTTAGAGAATCCAGCGCTATGGCGATTTCCGGTTTGTGATTGTCATCGGGATAGTGGACCGGATCGGCTTTGTGCAATAGTTCCGCCTGGCGCTTTGTTGGATGGGCTTGGATCGACAGTGGTTCAGCTGCCGACAGCACTTTGAAAAGAAAGGGCAATTGCCGGGCGAAGCGGTCAGCAACTTTTTTCCCGAGGAAAATTTCAGGGAAACGGTGGATCAATTCGTCAAGCGCCATTAGCTTTCCGTCAATATCGATTTTGGTGGGCGCTGTAGGATGAGCTCCCATCCATAATTCAGCATACGGTTTTCCCAGTTTTGGTGTGAT
>JAGLWX010000248.1 GCA_023133185.1 Fidelibacterota bacterium | reverse complement strand
CCGTTTTCATGGGAAACGACCATGAAGATCGAAGAGGAAAGAACAGTTAAGAAAGAATACCGTTATTTTTATGCTGGGGAAGGTGAGGGACAATATACGTACGATTCGACATTTGCCGATTATGTGCCCCATCCCCAGGGAGATTATATTCTGCGGATTATTCCTTCACAAATCAAAGAACCGGTAACGAGTGTTCAGAATGGCTTGCGTTTTCAATTGAACGGCAGACGTCTGAAAGGAAAAATACCCTGGAAACTGCCAACGCGTTTAACAACACTAATGGACATCCGGTTGCAGCAGCAAATCCGTGACGGAGACAATCCATTTGGTATCCTTGCATTTTCCGGTGATAAAGTTGATGACCGCTGGGCGTATTTTAACCGTATATTTCGGCAGGATGTGATCTATCGACCGGATCATCGACGTTCGGATCTGCGCTTGCGGTATATGGAAACTAGTAAGATCAGCCAGCTGGACGTGCGGG
This sequence comes from Fidelibacterota bacterium, assembly GCA_023133185.1. Lineage (GTDB taxonomy): Bacteria > Fidelibacterota > UBA2242 > UBA2242 > UBA2242 > UBA9312. The sequence continues at coordinate 2,924 of JAGLWX010000248.1, read as the reverse complement.
GACGGGAGAAATCCTCCGGTCAGGAAACATCGATCCGGTATAAAGGGTATTTCTTTTGGAATATCAGGCTTGTGTCCAATATTGCGCATAAACATCTCTCAAGACAGTCGGAATTTAATTCGCTCAGAGATCGGGATATTCAATCACTTCGGCTGAAAAATAACTTTTCCTATTTGCTGAACACTATTCACCTGTTTGAATGTGAACTCACCGGAAGCTACGATATTGAGCAAACCGGTGATGAACTTGAAGCGTTTTTAATCGGGATTCGGAACAGTTATGAACGAAAACTAAAAACAAAAGGACGCTGGAAAATGTTTTTGGAAATTGACAGGGTTGCAGTCACGCCGGAAGGATCGCCAATTCCCTGGGAAATGAGCGGCGGGAAAAAAGAGGGAAATACGTATGGCTGGGGTATTTCAGCGGAATACAGGCTTGGCAAAAACCTGAGCCTGCGTTTGAATTATGAAGGCTGGGATGAACCCAACCGGGAAATTTATCATTTAGGTAGTGGAGAGATCAGGGCATTGTTTTAATTGAGGTTAAGGTTGAGGTTAAGGTTGAGGTTAAGATTGAGGTTATTATCTTATGTCCAATGTTTTTGGACGTATACCAAAATTCCTGTCGGATTTCTCCTTGTTCTTACTACCATTTTGCTCGCTCGGACCGATGTGTCGGCAGATTCCGTAGTATTTGGGAAAATAACCATAAATTCTGATCGGGTTATTCACGGCAGAACAAATCAAATTCAAGGAGAGTTTACCGATCAAACGGTAACACAACAAAGTATTGACAATCTGACGATCCACCTATTACGCCTGCCGGCGCAGGAGGGATATTATTTTCCGGTTCTCCATCTGGAATCGGTCAGTCCCGGTTTTGCCGATGGTGTTGCGCGGTTAAATCCTGTATTCCGGTTAGATTGGGGGGAAACAACATCGGTAGATACTGTTCTTTTCCAGGGTATTGAAAAAACCAGACCCAATATCATGCAGCGGATGGTTAAGGATTATATTGGCAAACGCTATTCACCGGCGTTGGATAAGCGATTGAACCGATCTTTCAGACGATTTACTTTTCTTACGATCAACTCCGCTAATGAGATTGTCAAAACCCGTGAAGGGAAGACTGCGATACTTATCAGTATGCGAGAACTACAGGAGAATGAGTTCGGTGGCGTCGTCGGATATGTTCCGGAAACCTATAAGCGGAAAGGCTATTTCACCGGAGAACTGGATTTGAAATTTTACAATCTGTCCGGAACCGGGCGGCAACTCTTTCTTTTCTGGTCAAAGACAAACCGCTATTCCCAGCAGATTCGAATGAGTTATACGGAACCATGGATATGGAAATCCGATATGTTCGGAACGGCTGACTTTGAACAGGTGTTGCGTGATACTCTTGTGGTGATTCGAAAATTAGGCGTCAGCACAGGTTTTTATTCGCATAAGAGAGGCAGTATCGAGCTGACGGTCAGTCATGAATCAACATTGCCCACTCCCGGAGGTCGGAACTTGCTTGGTCTTGTGCAAACAAAAACTAATGCCGTTGGTTTGAAATACGGCATTGACCGGCGAAATAATTTTTACAATCCGTCAAAGGGATTTGCACTAAATACGGCATATTCAGCCGGTATTCAGCGGCGGGATTCGCTTGATACGAAAGTACGGTCGGAAGTGATATTCAATTCCGAAACCTATTTGCCGCTGAACACCAACTGGGTGATGGCTGCTATGGTTCATGCCAGGGCAAAATGGTTAACCGGCGAAGAACCGGTGTATTCCGATCAGTACTGGTTCGGAGGCGCCGGAAGCCTGAGAGGTTATCCCAATGATTTTTTCAGGGGTAGCCAAATTGCCTGGGCGACTCTTGAAATTAGAAGACTTTTTGGGAATCTGAGCAGTTTCTTTCTATTTTTCGATCAGGGTTATTTTCGGCGGAAAGAGTTAACGATGGAGACAATACGATATCCAAACAGCTTCGGAGTTGGAATTCGTCTTTCATCCAGAATGGGTATCATAGGTCTTGATTACGGTTTTGGCAGGGGAGACACCTTCTCGACGGCAAAAATTCATATACGATTAATTAACAGGTTTTAAAATGGTAAAACGAAAAAGAAATTTAGACGAGCAGATTATTGCTTTTCTTATGAAGCAAAAAGGGAGCGCTTTCAAACAACGTCGAATTGCCAAAGCATTGGGAATAAGCGCCGCAAAATACCAGGCTTTTAAGGAGTTATTGCGGGAATTGTCCGAATCCGGAAAAATCGAGCGCTGTCAGAAAAATTGTTATCGAATTCCCGATACTGGAAAACAATTTAGTGGCATGATATCCTTCTCAAGCAGAGGATTTGCCTTTGTGCATACCGAAAGCGATGAGGAGATATTTGTCGGGAGTTATGATACCTTTACGGCATTTCACGGGGATAAGGTTCTTGTCGAGAAATTCAGTAAGCAGAGCGGTAAACGACCGGAAGGCAAGGTCGTTAAAATTCTGGAAAGATCAAAAAAGCCGGTCTTTGGTACACTAAAGCGCAGTCAGCAGCAGTGGGTTGTTATTCCTGAGATGCCGGCTCCCCCGGTTTCAATTGTAATAAAAAATGAAGTGGAAGGAACAGCATCCGGTCAGATGGTTGAGCTTCACCATCTTGAATGGAATAATGTTCGTTATTCCCCTCACGCTGAGATCAAACAGATTCTGGGAGTTCCGGAAAATCCGATGGATGATATTCCTATTATTCTGAAAATGTTTCATATCACACCGGAATTTCCCGGGCGAGTAATAAAAGAACTGAAGAAAATATCAGAGAAAATTCCTGATGATGAAATTCGACGACGGCTCGATCTGCGGGGAAATGAAATTATTACAATAGATCCCGAAACCGCAAAGGATTTTGATGACGCCGTTTCACTTGAAAGGCTACA
>JAGLWX010000247.1 GCA_023133185.1 Fidelibacterota bacterium | reverse complement strand
GTGACCGAAGAGATGTTGAAGCACCTGAAAGAAAAACTTTTATAAATAATCGTTTGTGATTTTATGATTTTCGGAATCGGAATAGATAATATCGAAGTGGATAGAGTTCGGAAGCAACTTGAAAAAAACGGGTTTAAGGAAAAAATATTTTCACCAGCCGAGATCGAATATTGCGATAACAGGAAGAATTTCGCCGAGTGCTATGCCGCCCGCTTTGCCGCAAAGGAGGCTTTCCTTAAGGCGATCGGAACGGGCTGGCGGGGCGGTTTGGCTTTCAATGAGATTGAGGTATTAAACGATAGATTAGGGAAACCGGTATTAAAGCTTTATGGAAAAGTAAAAGCGTTTGTAGAAGAAAACGGGCTTGAAAACATTCATGTTTCGCTTACCCACTTGAAAAATTATGCAAGCGCAATAGTTATTATTGAAAAATAAGGGAGAATTGTTTATGTCGAACATTGGTTCATACGAAGAAAGACTGAAAAAATTTGACTGGTCGATAGCCGAGCAAGAACTCGGTTATAATAAAGGCGAAGTCATAAATATTGGTTGGTACTGTTCCGACCGCATCTGTGAAATGGGAAAAGCCGATAAAACAGCTCTCATCTGGGAAGGTTTGGGTGGCGCTACCAGGCGATATACTTTCGATGATATTCGCGTAAAGAGCAATAAATTCGGGGCTTTTCTACGAAGCCTGGGATTGAAGAACGAGGATCGGGTTTGCCTGTTCATGGATAAGATTCCTGAACTCTATATTGGTTTTCTGGGAGTATTGAAAATCGGAGCGATTGCCCAGCCGCTTTTCTCTGCCTTTGGAGACGAATCTCTGCATGTTCGCCTGGATAATGCGGAAACCACTGCAATCATTACTCAAAGAAAGCATGTTTCAAAAGTGCGCAGGATCATTGAGAAGAGTTCATATCTGAAACATGTCATTATTGTCGATCATGATGGGAAGAAACCATTGAAAGACAGAGAGATGACGTTCAATATGGAAGAATACGAAGAACCGAAAGACTTTGAACTCTTTCCCACAAAAGCCGAATCTCCATCGGTGCTGCATTATACTTCGGGGACAACCGGTCAGCCCAAAGGCGTAAAACATGTTCACTATTCCCTGATTTCACAATACCTTACAACCAAATGGGTACTTGATCTTCTGGAAGACGATATTTACTGGTGTACAGCCGATCCGGGCTGGGTCACCGGAACGTCATACGGTATTATCGGACCCTGGAGCATGGGAATTACCCAATGTGTTATGGATGTGGGGTTTTCCGCTGAAAACTGGTATAAATTCATTGAGAAACATAAAGTGACCATGTGGTATTCCGCTCCCACCGCAATCCGTTCATTAATGAAAGCCGGCGACGAGGTTGTGAAAAAACACAATTTGTCTTCGCTGCGTCACCTGGCAAGTGTAGGCGAGCCTCTGAACGCCGAAGCGGTAATCTGGTCGGAAAAAGTATTTGGAAAACCATTTCTGGACACTTATTGGCAAACAGAAACCGGCTCCATAATGCTCACGAACTTTCCCGGTATGAAGATCAAGCCGGGCTCGATGGGAAAAGCTTTTCCGGGAATTACAGCAGCCGTTGTTGACACAAAAACATTTCAACCTATTCAGGAAGTCGGGAAGATTGGTTTGATCGCCTTCAAACCCGGCTGGCCCGCCATGATGAGAACATACTGGAACAACGAAACAACCTACAAATCCAAATTTACAAATGGATGGTACCTGCCCGGAGACAGGGCATATATTGATCGGGATGGATATTTCTGGTTCGTTGGTCGTGATGACGATGTGATCAACATCGGCGGGCATCTGGTAAGTCCGTTTGAAGTGGAGTCGGCGCTGCTGGAACACGAAGCCGTTGCCGAATCAGCCGTGGTTGCCAAGCCGGACGAGGTTAATATGGAAGTTGTAAAAGCTTTTGTGATGCTTAATGCCGGTTATGAGGCGGACGATATGCTGGAACTCAAAATTATGAACTTTATTCGGAAAAAGCTTTCTCCGCTGGCGATGCCCCAGGAGATAGAATATGTAAAAACCCTGCCTAAAACCCGCAGCGGTAAGATCATGAGACGGCTTCTGCACGCCAAAGAATGGGGCGAGGAAATCGGCGATACTTCGACTCTTGAGGAAGATGAATAAAACTTTAACACCAAAACACGAAGGCACAAAGAAAAAACTACTATTAATTAACTTAGTGTCTTGGTGACTTTTCCCGAAGGGATTCCTTCGGAAGTGGCTAAATAATTTCAAAAAATCAACAAAGGAGAAAAAAAATGGAAGAGATCAGAGATGTTGTATTGGAATATGTTATTGAAGAATACCTGGAAGACGAAGACGAGGAAATAAACTATGAAACGCCGCTTATTTCAGGTGGAATTGTAGATTCATTCTCGATGGTTTCGCTCAAAAGATTTCTGGAAGCGCAATATAAAATATCGATACCTGATGAAAAAGCGTCGCCGGAAGCTTTTGATACGGTAAATAGTATTACAGCCCTGGTTAGAGAATTTATTGGTTAAAACCAGGACGATGTTTCGTAGTGTTACAATTAGACAATGCTTAAAATTGATAAATAAGGGGTTATTATGAGTTTTAATGAAAAAATCAGAGCCATGTATGTTGAGCAGATAGAGGGCATTAAGGACGCCGGAATCTTCAAGCAGGAAAGATTCATCCATTCCGCTCAGGCTGCCGATATCGAAGTGGAATTTCCTGCCGGGTCTTCGCTGAAAAAGGCGATCAACATGTGCGCCAATAATTACTTGGGACTTTCCAGTCACCCGGAAGTAGTAAAAGCCGCCCATGAGGGACTTGATACAAGAGGATACGGAATGTCGTCGGTACGATTTATCTGCGGCACGCAGGATATCCATCAGGAACTGGAAAGAAAGGTCACCGAATTTCTCGGAACAGAAGACACAATTCTTTTCCCGTCTTGCATGGACGCCAACGCCGGCGTCTTCGAAGCTATTCTCACGGATGAAGATATAATGATCTCCGACAGATTAGTACACGCCTCCATCATCGACGGTATTCGTCTTTGCAGCGCAATGCACGATACGTTCAAACATTCTAATATGATCCACCTGGAAAAGAAACTGCAGCTTCATGCTGATAAAAGGCTTAAAGTTGTAATCACAGACGGTGTGTTCAGTATGGATGGCGATACTGCCAAACTCGACGAAATGGTTGCGCTTTGTGAAAAGTATGATGCAATGTTGTTTGTGGATGATTCTCATGCGACCGGCTTTATTGGTAAAACCGGCAGGGGAACCCATGAGAAATGCGGCGTTTTCGGGAAAATTGACATCATTACCACTACTTTTGGAAAAGCGCTTGGCGGCGCATCCGGCGGATGTGTTTCCGGGCGTAAAGAATTAGTGGAAATGTGCCGTCAGAAAGCGCGCCCATATCTGTTTTCCAATACAATTGCGCCGGTTGTGGTTTCCGGTGTGCTCAAAGTGTTGGATATTTTATTCGAGAGTACTGAAAGGCGTGACAAACTGGAAAAGAACACTGCATATTGGCGGAAAGGGCTGACAGAAGCCGGATTTGTATTAAAGGATGGTGATACGCCAATCGTTCCGGTGATGCTGTTCAATGCGAAATTATCCCAGAATATTTCCAATGACCTGTACGATGAAGGCATTTATGCTATTGGCTTCTTCTTTCCGGTTGTTGCCAAGGGACAGGCTCGTATCCGAACCCAAATCTCTGCCGGTCACGAAATACACCATCTGGACAAAGCGCTCAGTGCTTTTACCAAAGTCGGCAAGAAATATGATATTCTCGGCAAGACCAAACAGGAAATCATTGAAATGTACGGATTGTAATATTTAAGTTTTTATAAATACTACATTTGGCATATTAAATTTATAAGTAACGTAGTCGGGTTAATGGCGACGGCAAAAGGGATCCGAATTAAAAATGGTGAGTAATTATAAGAAAATCCTATTCTCCCGAATGATGGATAGGTTGAAATCGTTTAAACCTGTTAATTGGAATGATATTACCGATGCTCTGTCAGTAGTTAAGGAAAACGCTCCCCCGCTTGAGAAATTTGAAGAAGCTGAATTCTTTGATAAAGTCCGAAAGGGAATTGGTTTCTGGACATTTGATTTTGGAATTGACGGAGTTTCAATCGAAATATCGAAGTATGCTCAATGCCTTCAAGATATTCTTTCCAATGCAGAAAAGGCGTCGATCCATTTGATTGCCGGAGATTTTCATTCTCAGGCTGATAGCGTAATTAAACCGGAATGGCATAGATTCCATATCCCGCGCGTCAACGGATGGTTGAAATGGGATAACGGTATGTGGTTTGATAAACTTTTTTACAGGGACATGCCGGAAGGAAGCCCGGAATCTGATGAAGTAGCCGTTGCAATCTGGAATCAGGCGCTTAGTCTTGCAGAAAAGCTGGGCGCTTATATTGCTGAAAAAGATATATCACTTCTGATTCCTGTAAATGTTAATTCAAACCCGGGGAATTTGGCTACGGGAATGTGTACCGTTTTGGTTTCTGAATTGATGGGCATCTATGTTATCAACTCAAATCATGACTTCTACTGGGAAGGTGGTAAACCGGCTTCGCAAAAGAAAATTGGCGAAGCATCCGGGTCCAGAGATAAGTTTTTCCGCAACATAGCTAACCGTCCTTTCTTTGCTATGTTCGAGAAAATTTATCCATGGAACGGTAAACGTTGGCTGCAGGTTAATATTAATAAGCCTCAATCGAAT
>JAGLWX010000246.1 GCA_023133185.1 Fidelibacterota bacterium | reverse complement strand
ACTAAAATTTCGGGGTAACTTCAGTAAAATAAGATGTATTTATAAACAATAAAATCAGAGGCGCCAATTGGATACTAATTATAATAATTCAGAAATTGGAAATCTTGCCGCGAATACTATTCGGTTTCTCGCAGCGGATACAGTAGAAAAAGCTAATTCCGGTCATCCGGGAATGCCCATGGGAATGGCGGACTGTGCGTATGTACTTTGGAGCCAATATTTACGATTCAATCCTGAAAATCCGAATTGGCCCGGAAGAGACCGATTTGTTCTTTCAGCCGGTCATGGTTCGACATTGCTTTATTCAATGCTGCATCTTTGCGGGTATAATGTCAGTCTCGAAGATATAAAAAATTTCCGTCAATGGGATTCAAAAACTCCCGGTCATCCGGAATATGGATGCACTCCGGGCGTTGAGATGACAACCGGACCGTTAGGGCAGGGCTTTGCTACCGGTGTGGGAATGGCAATCGCTGCGAAGATGACGGCTGCCCGGTTAAACAGAGAGACGTCACTGTTTGGGACGCACCGGATTTTCGGAATTGTCAGTGACGGCGATCTGATGGAGGGGGTGGCGTCCGAAGCGGCTTCTCTCGCAGGTCATTTGAAATTAGGCAACATTGTCTATTTTTACGATGATAATAAAATTTCCATCGAAGGCAGCACAGACTTGACTTTTTCCGAGTCCGTTACCAAACGGTTCGAAGCCTATGGCTGGCAGGTTATCCAAATTGACGGGCATAATCATCAGGAGATTGCGGATGCCCTTGAAAAAGGAATCTCAGATACGGATCGACCAACATTGATCAAGGCGCGAACCCATATCGGCTTCGGAGCGCCAAACAAACAGGATACCGCCGGTGTTCATGGTGCGCCATTGGGTGAAGAAGAGCTGAAGGCAGCCAAGGAAAATATGGGTTGGTCCGCCGATAAATCATTTTATATCCCGGAAGAAGTTTCGGAATTATTTGCCAAACGGGTACGCTATCTTAGCCATGAATATAATAAATGGATGGACGAGTATAGCGCCTGGAAGGTTGAAAATCCGGATTTGAGTCGGCAAACCGATTCAGATTGGATTAATGAGCAGGTAGAGAAATTAAGTGACGACTTGATGAATAATATTTCGGGTGATAGTGCGGCAACCAGAAAATTATCTGGCGCAGTGATACAGAAAATTGCCGATTACCTGCCGGGATTCTGCGGCGGATCCGCAGACTTATCTCCTTCTACAAACACGTTTTTAAAATCTTATAATTCGATCCGGGCAGATCATTTTGATGGACGAAATCTGCACTTCGGGATACGGGAACATGCCATGGGGGCGATTCTGAATGGAATGGCGTTATATGGCGGTATAATTCCATTTGGAGCGACATTTTTACAATTTGCCGATTACATGCGACCGCCCATCCGCCTGGCGGCAATGATGGGACTCCAAGTCATCTATGTTTTTACCCACGACAGCATTTTTTTAGGGGAAGACGGACCAACTCATCAACCGGTCGAACACCTTGCAGCTCTTAGAACGATTCCCAATTTGACTGTAATTCGACCGGCGGATGCAAGCGAGGTTGCCGGGGCATGGATATTGGCTCTGAAAAATAACCTGGGACCGACTGCATTGATTCTGACTCGCCAGAAAGTCCCGGCATTGAAGCGACCGGCGGATTTTTCGTTATCCGATGTATATAAGGGAGTGTATATAATAGCCGGAGAAAATTCTAAAAATATTGATTTGATATTAGTGTCCAGTGGTTCCGAATTACAACTGGCTCTAAAAGTCAGTGACCAATTAAGGGCTGAAGGTTATTCCGTTCGGGTCGTATCGATGCCATCGATGGAGATATTCAGACAACAAACAAGAGAGTATCAGGAACTTGTATTACCACAGAGAAATACTAAAGTTGTTGTCATTGAAGCCTGTAGTTTGATGGGATGGGGCGATATCATCCGGGCGCCGATGTTGAAAATTGGAATTGAAGAATTCGGGAAATCGGCGCCGTATGAAAAACTGGCAGAGGAGTTCGGTTTTACGCCTGAATCTATTATCGTAAAAGTTAAAAACTGGCTAGACTAATGTCATGTCAAGTTCAAAATGTCGGATATTGCTCGCTAATGCTTAGCACCTTTCTAAATTAAGAATAAGACCGACTAAAGTCGGAAAAGTAATGAGATTGATTTATTTCCCATTCACTAAAGTGAATGGTTACAATTTGCTTGAGTAATCAGTTAGGTTAAACATTAACCACCGCCTGTCCCATTGGGGAATTTATTCGGTGGGTTGTGAAAATAATACGCTTTATCCGACTTTAGTCGGCTTGATTGTTCACTTTCTTAACATAATGACATTGTGTCGATCGAAGATTCCTTTGGAAAGACATCTCTTTGAGATAATAAATTGCGATGTTAATCTCACGCTTATATTTATCTGACAATAAAGGCTTGACATAACACTAATTTAATTCATTATAAAGCGCTACAAAAAAGAAAAGAACCTTCGCTTACATTAAGGGAAGGTTCTTTGTAATTTCTATTAAGAAAAGAAGGGAAAGATCTTACTTAGGACCAAACCGGTGTACACGTTTGGCGGCTTTTGCCCTGCGCATGCGTCTTTCGGCGCTTGGTTTAATAAAATAGGCGTTTTTCTTAATGTCTTTTAGAATACCGGCTTTTTCAAACTTCTTTTTAAAACGTCTGATTGCCTTTTCAAGATTTTCGTTATGATGAACAGTTACTTGTACCATTGTATTAGAATTCACCTCCTTCCCTGACTCAACCCAGATAGGATCGTAATTTTTTACTTCGTGATTTATGGCTTAATCGACGAATTGCATTCTCCTTAATCTGACGGATACGTTCACGGGTCAGACTAAATTCTTCACCGATCTCGTTAAGGGTTAATGCATATTCCCGGTCAATGCCGAAATACATTTTAATAACATCCCGTTCACGGGGTTTGAGTGTGTTCAGAGCATCCCGGATTTCCAATCGAAGTGAATCCAACATCAGAATGTTGTCCGGAGTTGGTTGGGCATCGTCTTCTATGACATCGATCAATGAATTTTTTTCACCGTCTCTAAACGGGGCATTTAGCGATTGATGTTTTCTGGATATTCTGATCGCGTCGGATACTTCTTCGGATTTAAGATCAAGTCCCTGGGCAATCTCATCCTGTCTCGGGGCTCTTTCGTATTGTTGCTCTAAATGTTCAGCTTCTTTGGTGATTTTACTGATCGTCCCGACACGATTTAAAGGAAGGCGTACGATTCTGGAATGTTCGGCAAGCGCCTGGAGAATGGATTGACGAATCCACCAAACAGCATAAGAAATGAATTTGAAACCTCTTGTTTCATCAAACCTCTTGGCTGCTTTGATTAAACCAAGATTGCCTTCATTGATCAGATCAGTTAATGGCAAACCCTGACCCTGATAATCTTTTGCCACACTGACTACAAACCGTAAATTCGATTCAGTCAGCTTTTGTAATGCACTACGATCACCTGCTCTCAATCTTTGAGCAAGATCGATTTCCTCGTTAGGAGAAAGTGGCTCAAAATGGCCAATTTCTTCAAGATATTTACTTAACGCCCGGTTTGAATCGGATGATTTTTTAGTCTTTGTGGACATGTGTCTCCAGTTCCAACAAATCGGTTTATAAAAAAAGCCGTCAAATATACAATATATTTAAAGAATAGTCAACGCTTCACGAAATGAATTCCTAATTATTTGATTTAGCTTCTTAGAATACAGTTTTACAAAAAAGGTTACATTAAATCCTGGCTACAACCCTATACATGGATGGGATTACCGACAAATTATATGAAATCTCCTGAAGTTTTCCCGAAATTGGAAATCCTTTATAGCGC
>JAGLWX010000245.1 GCA_023133185.1 Fidelibacterota bacterium | reverse complement strand
AAAGGATTGGGTATTCAACAACATCTGCTGGATCGAACAATGTCGGTATTATCCGGTGGATATAAACTGCGCGTCCTGATTGGACAATGTTTGTTCAGTAAGCCCGATGTTCTGCTCCTCGACGAACCGAATAACCACCTGGACATTTTTTCGATTGCCTGGTTGGGTGAATTTTTAAAAGGATACAAGGGGATTGTAATTGTTGTCTCCCATGATCAGTTTTTTCTAAATCAAATTTCTAACCACATTCTTGATATTGATTATGAAACGATCAAGATTTACAAAGGAGATTATGATAATTTCCTGATTGAAAAACGGCGGGAAGCAGAACAGAGACAATTAGAAAATGAACGGCTCGAAAAGAAACGCCGGGAGCTGCAGGCATTTTATGAACGATTCAGGGCAAAAGCGACAAAAGCCCGTCAGGCGGTCAGTCGGAAGAAACAGATTAATAAAATGGAAGATATTGTCATTATACGGTCTTCCCGGATTAGTCCGCGTTTCAATTTTACTCAAATGCGCCCTTCAGGTCAGCAGGTTTTAGATGTCAAGGGGCTAAAAAAATCTTTTGGTAATTTAGAAGTGCTTAAAGATGTAAATTTTAATACAAATCGTAGTGACCGGATTGCCGTCATCGGACCGAATGGCGTTGGTAAATCGACATTGATTAAAGTTCTTGCGGGATTGATACCGCATGATGAAGGGAAAATTACCTGGGGACATGAGTGCCATGTCGGATATTTTGCCCAGAATCATAAAGAGCTAATCCCTTCCGGCACGAATGTTTATGACTGGTTATACTCTAATACGCCCAATGAGAAAGTTACAACCATTCGGACAGTTTTGGGGCAAGCGCTTTTTAGTGGTGATGATACCTTAAAGAAAACAGATGTATTGAGCGGGGGAGAAGCTGCGCGTTTGGTTTTTGCACTGCTGATGCTAAAACAACATAATATTTTGTTGCTCGATGAACCGACGAACCACCTTGATCTGGAAGCAATAGAGGCATTGATAACTGCGCTGACGGAATTCTCCGGTACAATTATCTTTGTAAGCCATAACCGTTTCTTTGTGAATCGACTGGCTACGGCAGTTCTGGAATTGACGTTTGACGGTTATACATTTTATCCCGGTAATTACGATGATTATCTGGCGCGGCAACAGGAAGATTATCTGAATCGTGACATCCGCACGCGTATTAAACAATCCGATAAGATTGGAAAGCGAAGCAGCATTTCCGGTGGGAAACAACTATTACGCGAGAGACGGGAATTATCCAAAGAATTATCGCGTTTAGAGAAAAAAGTACAGCGGAACGAAGAATCGATCACTCAACTCGAAGAAAAGATTGATTCTCTCGATCAAATATTTTCAAGTTCCGATATATATGATACCGGCAGGCAAGATGAATTTCAGCAGTCGTACCTAAAACAGCAGCGCTTAAAGACCTTGCTGGAGACAGAATTAGAGATGTGGGAGCGTGATCATAACCGACTGGATGAAATCAGGAATAGGATAGATGATATTGATAATTAGACCTAACTCGAAAAGGGTTTATATATTTAACGCAGAGGCGCCCCGATACGGTCATACTTCCCTACGGGGCAGGCAGAGAGCGCAGACCTGCCCGCCGTTTTTCTTTGGCAGGCAATATCTTTAAATGCGCTAAACGGGTCTTTAGCATCCCCGGATAGAAATAAATACTTGACATAATAGATGCTTAGAGTTAAAATTGCATATAGTAAATAGTTGGATAATCATCGGCATAATGCTCGAATTACTATTTTAATAAAGGAAACAGATGAAGATTCTATCTCAAATACTTAAGCCAATAAATATCCGGAAACTGGGACGATAATAAAAATGAGCCTTTGGAGTGCCTTTGGAGTGCATCAACTGTGTTGATGTAATAATGCGGAGAAATAACTAAAGAAAAAGAATAGAGGTTGCACTGACACCAGTTGGGAGCCTGGCAGGCAGTCAGTGCAAAAAGCAGCATCGACGCAGTCAATGCACTCCAAAATAGGAGAATATTAATGAACTATAAAATATTATTAATAGCGCTAATAATCAGCGGATATTTTGCTTGTGAGGACTTAGAGCATACTAATCCGGTTGATCCAGACTTTGTGCTGGAAGCGCCAACAAACTTATCGGTTACTGTAATCAATGACCAATCAGTTCGCCTGAATTGGGATGATAACTGTAAACAAGAGGAAGGTTTTATAGTCGAATGTAAGGTTGAAGACAGCGCTTATGCTGAAATTGCCGATCTGAGTGCAAATACTGAGACTTATACTGATACAGATTTGACCTACGGAAAGAATTACACATACCGGGTGAAAGCCTTTGCGGACAGGAGTGAGAGTGATTATTCCAATGAACTACAAACAACAGTGAAAATTCCCACTCCAACCAATCTCACATCTACCATCATCGATGAGCAATCAGTGCAACTTACCTGGGAAGATATCTGTACTTTTGAAATCGGCTATAAAGTAGAACGCAAAGAAGAAGGCGGGAGTTTTTCTGAGATTGCTCAACTTGATAAAAATATAACATCCTATACTGATGAAGGTTTGATTTATGGTCAAAGATACACATATCGAATAAAAGCCTATACAGAAAATAACGAGAGTAATTATTCAAATTATGCTTCTTTAAATTCAGCAATTGTAATGGATATAGATGGCAATATCTATCAAACGGTAAAGATTGGCGACCAATGGTGGACGGCCGAAAACCTAAAAGTAACCCATTACCGTAATGGTGACGCGATACCTAATATTACCGGTGATACAGAATGGAACAATCTGACAAGCGGCGCTTACTGCAATTATGACAATAATGATAATAATGCTGGTACCTACGGAAGTTTGTACAACTGGTTTGCTGTTGATGACAGCCGTCATATTGCTCCTGAAGGCTGGCATGTGCCTACCGATGAGGAATGGAAAGAATTGGAGATTTACCTCGGTATGAGCCAGTCGGATGCTGATAGTATTGGTTGTCGGGGTACAAATGAAGGCGGTAAATTGAAAGAAACCGGAACCACTCATTGGAATAGTCCAAATACCGGAGCAACCAATGAGAGCGGTTTTTCAGCGTTGCCCAGTGGTTACCGCTACTACAAGGGTACATACTATCATATGGGTCAATACGACATCTTTTGGTCTTCTACGGAAGACAGTAGTAATAACGCGTGGGTTAGGGAGCTGCGTTACGATAATTCAGGAGTAGACCGTGGTAACTGCGATAAGTGCTGCGGTTTTTCGGTTCGTTGTGTCAAGGATTAGTTGACTATTGGATTATTATGCTATTTATGGAATAGTAACGTAACTAAAGGTGCTAACAATCGCATGAAACCTAACAAAATGATTTTTTCACTTTTGCCAGATTTACGTTTATTAAGAGCGGCTTTATGGCTTAATGGTAAAAAAATGAGGC
>JAGLWX010000244.1 GCA_023133185.1 Fidelibacterota bacterium | reverse complement strand
TCGGAGATCGAGTATGAGATTTTTCAGGCGCTCCGTGAAAAAGTCCTTAAGGAGATCAAAGCCATCCAGCAGAATGCGGCAATCATCGCAGAACTGGATGTGCTCGGTACATTATCACATGTTGCCGACCGTAATAAATATTCCCGACCGGAAATGAATGAAAGCAGCCGCGTCGTCATCAAAGCCGGACGCCATCCGGTGGTAGAATATCTCTTACCGCCAGGCGAGAATTTTATTCCTAACGACATAGATGTAGATAATAAATCCAACCAGATACTGATAATCACCGGACCCAATATGGCAGGAAAATCCACCTATCTGCGCCAGGTAGGAATTATTGTCCTGATGGCACAAATGGGCAGTTTCATTCCAGCCGATGAAGCCTCCATCGGAGTAGTTGACAAGATATTCACCCGTGTCGGCGCCAGCGACAACCTTGCCGCCGGCGAGTCCACATTCCTTATGGAAATGAACGAAACAGCAAATATTCTTAATAATGTGACGCCTCACTCATTGATTTTATTAGATGAGATCGGTCGCGGAACTTCTACTTATGACGGCATGTCTATTGCTTGGGCAGTGACGGAGTATTTGCATCAGCATAAGGATGTTGCGGCAAAAACCCTTTTCGCGACTCATTATCATGAATTGACCGAACTGGAAAAGCTCCTGCCCCGTGTGAAAAACCTGAATGTCGCCGTCAAGGAATATGGCGACCGGGTTGTTTTCCTGCGCAAGATCATCCCCGGTGGGTGCGATAAAAGCTACGGTATTCATGTGGCTCAGATGGCAGGTATTCCCGTGGAGGTGATCCACCGTGCCAACGAGATCATGTCCAATCTGAGCGCCGATGAGCGGGTGCTGCCGACGGATAAATTGAAATATCATAAACTTCCCGAACCTAATAAAAACCAATTAGGCTTGTTCGATCAGCAGGAAAACGAACTGCGCAAAAAATTGAAGAGTGTGGATATCGACCGCATGACGCCCGTCGAAGCGCTTCAGAAACTGGACGAACTCAAAAAGGAATACGGAGTTTGATAGCGGGAACTTTAAAACCGAACTACCGTATCATTCAGTAATATGAAATTCTTCAGGACACTTCAATATAAATATTCCAATTTATCGAGGCTTTTTGCAGTTGCGCTGCTTGTTGCCTCTGTAACGATAACGTCTTTCGCCTTCGGTGATAAGTACGCCGGTGAATTTCTGAAAATCGGAATGGGCGTGCGGGAAATGAGCCTCGGCGGTTCGGTGATTGCCTCGCCGCAAGCTGCCGCCGCCGTTTACTGGAATCCGGCGTTTCTGATCGAGAATACGGTTTTCTCGGGACAATTCATGCACACAGAAGAATTTGGCGGTGTTCTTAATCTGGATTATTTTTCACTGGCAATTCCCGGTCGCTCGGATTATGCCTATGGCGTCAGTTTTTTTCGGCTGGGTGTGGATGATATTCCCGATACACGCTCGGCGCTGATCGACGATAACGGCAACGGTCAACTGGATCCCGGCGAACGACTGGATTTCGGGAAAATCGGGACATTCGGCACCAGTGAGAATGCGCTGTTCGTTGCCATCGCCCGGCAGATGAACCCGCGCTTTTATTTAGGTGGAACGATTAAAACTTTGTACAAATCTCTCGGAACAACCGCCGCCTGGGGTTTCGGATTCAACCTGAGCGCCCTATACCGACTGCTGCCGTCACTGCAGGTCGGCGCGATTGTGCGCGATGTTACCACAACATTTTTGTACTATCCCGACGGCGACAACGAATTCATCCTACCGTCGGTACAATTAGGTGGCGTCTATACTTTTGCGCCATCGGTAATTCCAATCGTCGTTCGTCCATCCGTCGGGCTGGATATGACCTTTGAGGGAGAAACCAATCAGTCCGATCTGAATCTCGGCTTCATCAGCAGCGGATTCCGGTTAGGACTGGAACTGCAAATCAAAAAATTCATCCTGTTGCGCGCCGGTCGGGATAACTTGGGCAGCATGCATGTGGGCTTCGGACTGGAGACTATAGTAGGCAGTATCGACTACAGTCTGCCCATGGGTGGCGCTTACAGTGAACTCGGTCAATCCCATCGGGTGGGAATTACGCTGCATTTTGTGGAGTTGGGACGGTATCTGAAAAGGTATTTGTAATAAAATATTTTATCAATAATAGATCAAAGGCGGATTAATCTGCCTTTTTCTGTTTTTCTTTTAAATTTTTCATAAATGTATCAAGATGAATCAAGGGGATAATGATCTTTGAGTATTCATGATCGGCATTTAATATGACTAACATTCCTCTGGTGTCGGAAATTGCGATACTTAGCCATAGTTTCATGATTTCATCCGGTACGTTAAAATTTTTATTATCATCATACTGAATAGCGTTTTTAAAATCTTTTATTTTGTACTTGTGAACAGTCTCTATTCCAAACAATTCATGCTCAGTATGGCAAAAATCCAATTTCAGAAACAATGAAATGGTTTCTTCACTTGGAGAGAGTTCGAAATTCACACCAATTTTTAAATTTCCCTTGAGAACATCTTCAATTGATAAACCAAAATCAAGGTAGTTACTCTGATAAAACCTTATTTTTTTTATTTCAAGTAACATGAAAGATATTGGTTTATTTGCACTGTTTTTTGTTTTTTTCATTTTTTCTCTTTGACTTTATTGATTTACAGAACAATTGTATTGAGGATAATTTTCCTGTACATAAAAATTTTGATAATAGTCCGATGATTCCTGATAATTATATCTTCCTTCTAAAAAGTTATCTTTATCAAGATGAATTAGTACAGTAACAACATCTGTTTTTAATTGATATTCCGCTTTCCGTGCTTTTAAAGCGATTTCTCTTGTGACTATAGATAAATCAACGCCAATTGCATCGGCGATTTCGACCATTTTGATTACACTGATGTTGGGGGTTTTATTAAACATCTGTGAGACCGCAGCCCGGGATTTATCCAACCGCCGCGCCAAATCGGCACGACTGATATTGTTGGTTTTCATAAAAGTTGCTACATAATGATAGAATTCATCAATAATAATCCAGGCTTTATCCTCAGCATCCGGTTCAGCGGAAAAAAACTCATTGATTTCTTTTAATGAATTTTTCGAATTCTCGCTCATATTCTTCCCTCTTTTGGTCAATCATTTTATATACTTCATTGCCTAACGAATCACTCTTTTTCTCTCTGTATTCAAAAAAAACAATATTCATGCCACACTTTATAAAGAAAAAGAATCGATGACCTTTCGGTTTGACTTCTCCATATTGATATTTATGTACCATCCATCGTAGTGAATTCGAATCGTATTCTGGTATTGTTGCCATATTCCCAATGATTCTTCTGACCTTTGTTCGTGTTGCTTTATCAAGAGAATTAAAATCCTTCAGGACAAGGGGTTCACTGTCTTCAACAAGGTGCCAAACATCATAGATAGGATTACCATAGAACTTTGCGATTGGAAGTTTTTCAAAATGAACTGTCTTTTTAGTCAAATTACCATGCTCTCGGATATGTTAAGATATACATTAACAAAAAGCAACATTTTTCTAAAGTGTTGTGGAATTACTGTCAAATGTACCAGAAAGGTACTCTTCATAAATATCCTTAAAATCATAAAAACCACTTTCACCAAGTTTATTGATCAAGACACTTGTCCGGCGCTGAACATACGTATCTCCATTCCGATAAAGAGCTATGAATAATTCTGAATATTCTTCTGAACGATAGGATGGAAAAGTATTACCCTTTAACTCAAAGTCCAGCAGATGAATCAGATATCTGAAAAGTTCTTTCTCTCTGAAAAACGTGTACAACTCCATGATTTCAAGTGATCGCGTATTCATGTCTGTTGTTTCAAAGGCTTTGCGAATAATCAAATAGTCTGAATATTTCATATCAGGAAAACATTTATAAGCGTAAAGAATTGCCTCTAACTCATCTTTGTATTTCTCTGGATTTTTCTTGATGATGTTGTACCTATAGCGGATATATTTTCGGATTCGTTTGCCGGTATTATTTTCTTCAGTATATGAACGAACAAAAAAGTGGATTATCGACGAAAATATCTTAGGATATTTTTCATAACAATTGTCAATTTCTTGAACCAGATTTCGATAACAGTTTATATGCATTTTATTTCTCAGATAATAAAATCCGATTCTGTCTCCTAATGCAGTCTGTTCCCGTTCATCCAGTTTCTCATTACAGAATTTTTTAATATTAGGTAACAGGTAATCAAAAAGATCATTGTGCAAACTACGT
>JAGLWX010000243.1 GCA_023133185.1 Fidelibacterota bacterium | reverse complement strand
TCCGACCGATAAAACCGGGTTGAGACGAATCTCATCCTGTCGTTTGGTGTTCCAATAGACGTTAGTGCCGGTGACGTCTCGTAATGCCAGTCCAAAGCTCAGTTTTCCCATTTTGGATACTTCGAACACTTCTTCGCCGTTAAAACAGATTCTGCCGCCGATGTCGATCCCGATGCCGTAAGCTTCGAGGTTATACAGTTTTTTATGGATCAATTTGATATTTACTCCCCAGGGAATCTCGACGGTAAAACGTGAGTAACGCCAGCCGAGACTAACGGATTTGGAAATAAACCGGGCGTAACTGATGAACAGCGCATTTTCCAGGTCGTTGAAGGTCTTGAACGGATAATTCTGAAGCGCCACCACCGAATCCCGCCGGGCTGCCGGATCGGTAACCTGTCTTAGTATATCGGGTCGGATAGGGATGTCATCCACACCAAAGCGAACCCAACTGATTGATCCGGTTGATTTTTCTGAAAATGGCAGCGCCAGTCCGATGTAATTATGATCTGCCAATCCAAATTGTGAGGCATACATTAAACCGATCGAGTTTCGACGGACATAGGCTAATCCAGCCGGGTTGCTGGCGAAAGATGTCACACTGTGATCCAGGGCTCCAAGGGTGTTCGCCATTGCCTGCGCCCGAGCGCTGACGCCGGTTTCCAGGAAAGCGTCGGCGTACTCTCCTCCAAAGGAAATTGTTCCGGTCAAAATCAATATTATTGCTAATAGTCTTCTAAATATCATCGTGCTTTGGCGATCTTTCCAATAGAACTTACTGTCTTATCACGGCTTTTGGCGCTCATCTTGTAAAAATAGACGCCGTTGGCGATGAAGTTGCCATCATCATCGAGTCCGTTCCACATAATTTCGTGGTATCCGCCTTCGTTCATATCCAACCCGGCGCTGAAAATAGTGGATTCTTCCAACACTTTTATCAATCGTCCCGAAGGTGTGTAAATTTTTATTTTAAATCTTTCCACCCGTCGTGTGAGTTCATAAATAAATGTAGTCCGGTCTTTGAATGGATTCGGATAATTTCCATAATCGATCAGTTTCAGTTCATCGCTGACCGTGAACAGAATTTCATCACCGGTCATATTACCGGCGGCGTCGCTCAGTCTGACTTCAATTATGTGGTCACCGTAGTCGAGCTTAGGTCGGAATTGTGCGGATACATAATTTCCATTTATAAGTGTATCCGGAATATTCAGTTCGGAAAAGTTTATATTAGTTCCATCTAATTTGACATTTACACCTTTTGCATCGAAAAGAACTCCATTTTGATCTTCGCCGATTATTGAAATATTTGGTTCCCGCGAGACATAGGAATTCTGGAAAAATTGCTGACCGTCGAGACTTAGTTCGAGTTTAGGAGGTTCGGAATCCTGACAGCTTATTAAGGTAAATTTGCCCGGTTTGGTCGTTTTTGCCGAATAGAGAGAATTTTGATATGTTGTCTCTTCTTTTATCCAGATTTTTAAATAAGGATCCCAGCGACCAATCGACGCCGTTTCATCGATACTGTCACCGGGTGAAATTCCAATCCATAACGGCTGGAGCAAAGTGTCCGTGAGTGTCGGAATTGAGATATTGATGGCGACAGATTGACCGTCTGATTTAATCGGTAAATACGAATAGGCAGGTTGGTTGATAATGGCGCCGCAAGCGCCGCTTGAG
This sequence comes from Fidelibacterota bacterium, assembly GCA_023133185.1. GTDB lineage: Bacteria > Fidelibacterota > UBA2242 > UBA2242 > UBA2242 > UBA9312. The sequence goes on along the minus strand of JAGLWX010000243.1, from coordinate 1,388 downwards.
ATGTTTATTACCGAAGAATCGGCAACGCAGTTTGGCTCCAGAAAAAAAGAAAATCTATCCCAAACAATTGTATCTGACTTAACACCATCAACGGAAGTTCCGATATTTGTCAGAAGCGGATAGGTGGAAATAAATAGAGAATCGACGAAAATATTGTTCGATTCGTTTCTTTCAGGAATGAGATTCTGAGGGTCTAAAACGACTTTGAAGTGTTCCCAACCTTGTCCGAGTATTCCCGGGAAAGAAACAAATGATTTATGATTTGGGGTTAATTGAAATAGCTTATTTCCAAAAAGAATATCATTACCATCTTCTATCTTGAAAACGGAAGAATTTACGTTCAGGGTGTCATCACCGAAATAATTGACAGTTACAACCAGTTCCGGAAATGTTTCACCTCTCTGGTGAATACTAACCGGGTAAAAATCGGGCATACGTTTAATCTTTATTGAAAATACTGAACTGGTGGTCTGATTTTGTTGATTATCTTCCGCAATGAATCGGACCCCGGCTAATTTACCGGGTGTTCCTATTGAAATAGGACTTTGGATATTCCACAGCTGGTCATCCTGAGAATCCCGAATCATTTGTTGTTGGATAAAATGTCCGGTATCCGGAAAACTGAATATTTGTTCAATTCCACTGGCGTCCAGATATTCATAGTATGTATTCGAGGTGTCGATTTCACATATCATTGTATTAATATCAGCTGATTCGGTTTTTATGGAAAATGTTATAGGTTCATTTTTTCCGGGATTTGCAGGCTGAACCTGAAATCCGTAGAAGTTCAGCCCCTGAATACTTAGTAATGTGACGCCGTGTCCGTCGTCTGAATGGTCCGAATTCCGGAAGTAATAATTAATAAAAGTGTTCCCCGGATTAATATCGTTTGGTAACTGGATCGTCTCTTCTATTATCGAATTGCTGAATGACTGAAATATCGGTTCTGAAAATACTCTGTAGGTACTGGAGTCGTACAATTGCGTATATATTTCACCTCTGGGAAATGGTAACGTCCCGGATATTGTAATCTCTTGTCCGGCAACCGGGTTGTCTTCGTTTACGGTAAGAGTTGATTGCCTATCAGGAAATGGTAGGTTAATAGTAGGATCGCCGATCAGATTGTAGGAATAGACCATAGAAAGTTTATAACGGTCAAGGTAATACTGGGTAAGATAGGAAAATTTTGCCGATTGAATGGCTTTTCCGACGCTGATACCAGGTTCAAAGATGGCGTCATAGAACGATTTTGCCAGCAGGTAATCATTCTTGATCCAGCCAACGCTGGAAGCGCCCCACAAACCGATAGAGCCCCCGTTTTCAGCCAGAAGCAGATGTTCGCCCAATCCGGTCATATTCGCAAAATCACCGGTAAAACAGGTCATACT
>JAGLWX010000242.1 GCA_023133185.1 Fidelibacterota bacterium | reverse complement strand
GCTAAAGTTGACATCGCCGCCGCAAACAACCCGGCGATAATCAGTCCCTTAACTCCAACCGGTAAATTGTAAATGATAAAATAGGGAAATATCTCATCCGCTTTGGCAAATAATGATCCCGCTTCACCAATAGAAGCGCCTTTATAAAATGCGAAAAGCATCAATCCCACAAACAGAAATATTGTAAACTGGATTATGACAATAATCCCACTTGTTATCAGCGCTTTCTTGCTGTCATTTAATGTCTTTGTTGTTAATAAACGTTGTACAATCAATTGATCTGTCCCATGCGAAGCCATCGATAAAAACGTACCGCCGATTAAACTGCCTATTAAAGTATATGGTTGTGAAAAGAAATTTTTAAAACTCAGATTAAACAATGCAAATTTATTGACGTCACCCGAAAACCAATTTACAGACGACAAACCGCCTGGAACTTTGTTAAAAAGAATTATTAAGGCAATTGTTGCTCCACCGAGGTAAATTCCCATCTGCAAAACGTCAACCCAGATTATTCCCTTCATTCCCCCGGTATATGTATAAATCAAAGTTATTACGGTAATGATGATTATTGAAATTGAGTAAATCTGGAGATTCGTCATCCCTGAAAATGCTGGAAATGCTTTGAAAATCAGCGCTAACGGAATAGATGTGGCAAACAGCCTGACTCCGTCGGCTGCTACCCTTGTAAATAGAAATACAACAGAAGCATATCGACGGGTTTTTTGCCCAAAGCGCTCTTCAAGCAATGAATAAGCTGTTGTCAGTTCACCTTTTTTATACGCCGGAAGGAATATAAAACTAACTATTATCCTTCCAATCAGGTAACCGAATGTAACCTGTAAAAAATTCAGATTGGCAACATAGGCAAGTCCGGGAATGCTGATAAAAGTCAATGTACTGGTTTCCACAGCTACAATTGCAAAGGCAACCGCCCACCAGGGAATATTTTTACCGCCTAAAAAATAATCTTTGGTCGTTCGCTGTTTACCGCCGGAGAAACTCCCGATAACTGCAACCAGAGCCAGGTACAGTAACACAATAATAAAGTCAACAGTCTGAAATCCGCTTGTCAATTTTTCTTCTCCCTGAAATATTTCGATGACTTATGTGGTAATTTATAAAATCTTAAATACATGAGTTCACTTAAAAAAGGTATAATTCTACAGAAAGAAACCGTTGAAACGGTTGAAAGGATAATGTTGTGTAAGATTAACCCCCGACTTAAGTCGGGGGTTAACAATAACTTATCTGATGTAATAACTGTTTTAACAGTTTCCAGATATTTCTTAATATACTTCAAATTCCAAACTTTCTTGAGTAAACTCATACATCATCAGAATTTTACTTTCCCTTCTTATCCTTGACTCCAAAAGTCGGATCCAACGGAACAAAAGGCAACAGTACAAATATCGGAATTACGCAAATAACTACCCAAACAAAGAAATGACGATAACCAATTAGTTCCTGTAACCATCCACTCCACATTCCCGGAATCATCATTCCTAAAGCCATAAACGCTGTTGTTATAGCAAAATGAGCAGTTTTAAATTCTCCTTCTGCGATATAAATCATCACCAGCATATATGCGGTAAAACCAAAACCATATCCCAATTGCTCAAGAGCAACACATATGTTAATAATCAATAAACTATCAGGTTGGGCATAAGATAAATAAATATATACGGCATTAGGAAGGTTAATTGCCACAGCCATCCACCACATCCACTTTTTTAACCCATGTTTAGCGGCAAGAAATCCCCCCAATAAACCACCGACAATAAGTGCCGCTATTCCAACGGTACCATAAATAAATCCCACCTGTCCGGTAGTTAGAGCCAATCCCCCTACTTCCTGAGCATCTAATAGAAAGGGTTGAGCAAGTTTTACCAGCTGGGATTCCGATAAACGGTAAAGAAGCAGAAAGGCAACATAAATACCAATATTATCTTTTTTGAAAAATAGAACAAATGTCCGAAAAAATTCAGAGAAGAAAGTTTCAGATTTATCTCGTATGGCAGGATGATCAGAAACAGGATAGGGAAGTATAAATCTATGATACACAAAGAAAATTATAAATAGTATGCCTAATGCAACGAAAATTAATGACCACGCCAAGGGAGTATTACCTGCTCGTGCCTGAAAAACTGACTGGGTTGCGGTTTTTAAATTGATATCTAACTGAATTACTGCCATTGCCGGCTTATTCCAATTTTTTTCTGAAAAAATCAGTCGATTTCCATTCAAAAGCGAAATGCTTTTATCACCGGAATCCCTGCCGAAAATAACAACAACTTCTTTTCCCTCCTCAGGTACATTTGAAAGGTGAAAATAGAGTGTGCCAACATTTCCAACAATATCTTTCTTCGCAACCTTCTTTTCCCCAAAATGTTTTTGGATAAAGTTTCCTAAATTATCTATCGGCTTTTTGAATACATTACCAATTCGCCCCCAAAAAGTAACTTTCCTTACTTCTCCGGTATCTTTTACTACATGCCCCTGTTCAACATTCCAATTTTCTGCATAGGAAACAATAGAATCAACCTCAGCTATTTTTCTTGGGATTGCTTCAATCACCAAAGTAGCCGGTTCACAAATAATCCTTAATTCCTCTTCTCGTTGAGAATAATTTAGAGAATCCACATCTACAACTTGTAGCGCTTGTTTATCAGTAGCCGAAAAAACATTGATATCAATTGATTCTAAACCGGTATTTGTCTCAATAAATCCAACAAGGATAAGTAAAAGTCCTTGACCTGTAAGCATCGCAAAACGATAAAATGTACTCCTGACACCCACAAACCACGCCTGCTGATGTTTGTCGAGTCCGAGCATATAAAAACCGTCGGCAGCAATATCATGAGTAGCAGATGAAAAAGCCATAAACCAAAATATTATGACCGTTATAGTAAAGAACAGTGGCAGTTGAATGGTAAAAGCAATTCCAAGAAATAGCATGCCGAGTATTAGCTGCGCAACGAATATCCAGTTTCTCTTTGTTGAAAATGCCTCAATAACCGGGCTCCATAAAGGCTTAATAACCCATGGAAGATATAGAGCGCTTGTCCAAAAAGCCATCTTGGAATTTGGTACTCCCAGCGTTTTATACATTGCTACCGACACTGCCATCGCAACTATATACGGAATTCCTTCAGCATAATATAAACTGGGAACCCAGAACCATCCGGAACGTGCATTTCCATTCGATTTTTTTTCAATCTTTGACATACTTTTCCTGCAAATTAATAGATTTTTTTCAATTTGGATCCGGGATAATAGTGGTAAACAATATCCTCAGCTGTAAAGCCTTTTAATGACATCCCGAGAGCTCCAATTTGACAATAGCCGACACCATGTCCCCACCCGGCGCCCTTTAAAATAAATGCTTCGGGAATATCTTCAATACCTTTTTCAATATCAATGACAAAAGCCGAACTATATAAAAAAAGTTCATGAAAAGTTTGCCGGATAACATACTGATCTTCCATGATAACAGATTCTTGTTGTCCATCGATATGTCGATAATCAACCTGAACTTTAATCAATCGTCCGGAATAGCCTCTTTTAACCGGTCTTATCGCCAGTATTGCCGCGGCGTCTATATCCATTTTCAAGTTCAGTAGCGCCGTAATTTCCTTTTGAGTATAACGAAAATTCCAGCGAAAATATTCGCCTTCCACATCGACGTTGCCTAAATATTTAATCAATTCGCTTTCAGGTACGACATGAGTGCTGCAATAGGATTCCGGTGTATCCTCTATCCATTTCCTGACGGAATCTTCGGAATCTAACGGTAACGCTTCGTGCTGAAATTGTCCGGGAGCATCAACAACAGATTTCAGATAGCTAATCGGTTCATCACCAAATACATTTTCAAATGATTCGGTTATTCCCCCGCAACTCTTAAAATAGCGTGTATCACATATTTTATCATCGCAAAGCAACACTTTTCCGTATGTATTTAATGCTCCCCGGATGGCTTCATCACTCAGAAATGTCGTTCCCTGGTAGCGCTGGCAACAATCATCATTACAGACATCCAGTCCGATATTAGCATGTTTCATTTCGATGTTCGCCAGCATCCATGAACGCGCTATAATTGTTTGCGATTCAACAAATGCCGGAGGACACTCGGCGCCCATTTCCGATGTTGTAACACACATCAGATATTGTTCAATAGGCAGTTCATTTGCTACTACAAGATTGCTGTCAATAACCGATATTTCGATGGCGCCCGGTAAATAAACATCGATATTTTTAACCCAGTGAAAACCACGTCCTGTTATAACACCTTTTACTTTCAAGCCGGTCTTATTTGCCACGATATATTTGGAATCGACCGGTTCAATTCGCCAGGTAGCGCTTTCAATCGATTGTTGCTCATTGATTACCAGCGAAATTGCGCCGTGATTTATTACAAATTCCAGCCTATCCCCTTTTTGCAGGCGCTTTTCTTCCGACTCTCCGGATATCAATTTGTAAAGAGGTGAATCAGGAACTTCAATGTCAATATTGGTAAACCGATCTTCCGGCAAAACAATACCAACATATAAGACAGGTTCTTTATCGGGAATAATGTTTGGTTTCAACATGACGATTACTCCTT